>JAYUJS010000351.1:0-2898 GCA_043765095.1 Ferruginibacter sp. | reverse complement strand
GTATAGCAACCGCAATGGGGTTTGTACCAAGCATTTTATCCTTGCTAAAAGTAGGCGCTACAAGAGCACTTGCATTCGTCATGGCAATACCAATCATGTCGTTTTGTAAAGCCATCATAGCATGTATACCAGCTATACCAAAGTGGTTACTGTTTTGCACACTTACCCAGCCTGTACCTACGTTTTTTGCTTTGTCTATAGCCACTTGCATGGCAAAGGGTGCTACTATTAACCCTAAGCCTGCATCTCCATCTACTACAGCTGTAGAGGGTGTTTCGTGTATAATTTTTATATTTGGTGTAGCATTTACCCTTTGCACTTCCCACAAGCGTACATAGCCGCTAAGGCGTGCTATACCATGGCTATCTACACCTCTCAGGTCTGCGCTTAATAAAGTTGTAGTAGCAATAGTTGCTTCTTTTTGCGTGCAACCAATTTTTATAAAAATCTGCTCTGCAAAACTAAAAAGTTTTTCGTAAGTAAATATTTGTTCCATATAGCGAAGGTAATACTAACAGAAATAAATACAATCTTGGGTTGCATTTAATGTAGTTGTTAGGTTTGCAAACGTTATTACTTTATTTTCAAATTATAAATATCTTTATGAAAGTTTGTAACCCTTTTATCACAGGTAACAACATTAAGTATATTTAATTGAGGTATTTGGTAAAATAGATTATGAAATTGAATTGTAGTAAATCTATTAAAAAATAAATATTCTATTTTGTAATTATTAAAAGTCAATATTGATAAAAATTTAGGAAAATTAAAATTTTAGTGATGCGTCCAAATGTTTACTTTATTGTCATATTTGGACGCATTATATTTTTTATACTGCTCGCTATTTGCTTATCATTCTTACAAGCCTTTGCTAGATCTGCGACCAGCAAAGCCAATTTGTAAAATATTTTCAATTTTATTCATGTCCTTTTTTTTGATTGGTCGACTTGTCGCAGAAAGATTTTTTATTTTACAAAAACTGAACAGGCACTAGTATAACAAACGCCATTAGTTAAGCTGGTAAGTAATCCATTTTTCCAAATTTTTGCTACGGAAGAATAATTTCCGCCTATAAATGATGCTTCATAGCCTGTTACATAAACATCTGTACCAAATACAAAAATGGAACTAGTATTAACACCAGTCGTACCGTCAGTTAAGTTTGTAGCTATTCCATATTTTCAAACTTTTGGTATAGAATTATATGAAGGAGACCCGAGCCTTTTTTGCACAGCCACATAAACATCACTACCCGATACAAAAACATAATTTGCCTCACCAAAATTTACACCATCAGTTAGATTGGTAGGAATGTCATTTTTCCAAATTTTTGCCATTTTTCCTTCCCTAATGCATACACATCAGTACCAGATATAAATACTGAACTAGCATAAGAACTATTAGGTTTTGTAACAATCGTAATTGTTAAATTATTCTTCCAAATAGTAAAAACTTGTTTCTGTTATATATTATTTTTATCAAAAATAAACCACTAAATCGTAAGTAGAACCAAAAATGTAGAAAGTGTGGCCAACCTTAGCTGGTAATATTTTATTTAATTATATGACACAAAGGTTTGCAACACTGTTTACAAACTGCGACATTTTAAATGCAAACCTTTACAAATTATTATCCTTAAAAAACAAATACCCTGCTTATCTTTGCAAGCAATTCAAACAGTGGCAATTTGTGCTTTTAAATAAATACAATCATGGCTAAACAACAAACACTTCATTGTTCTTTTTGTGGACGAAATAGAGAAGAAGTAAAAATATTAATAGCGGGGCAAGATGGGCATATATGTGAAAGCTGTGTAGAGCATGCTACTGATATTATAGGGCAAGAGCTTGGGCTGCCAGAAGAGGAAAAACCAGCACCCGTTTCAAATTACAAGCTTACGGTAAGAAAGCCAATAGAAATAAAAAAGTTTTTAGATGAATATGTTATAGGGCAAGATGATGCTAAAAAAATATTGGCAGTAGCGGTATACAACCATTACAAGCGGCTTAATCAAAAAACAGATAATGAAGTAGAGATAGAAAAGAGCAATATTATTATGGTAGGGGAAACTGGTACAGGAAAAACTTTGTTGGCAAAAACAATTGCTCGTATGCTAAACGTACCTTTTGCTATTGTAGATGCTACGGTATTTACAGAGGCTGGCTATGTGGGCGAAGATGTAGAAAGTATGCTTAGCAGGTTGCTACAGGCTTGTAACTATGATGTGGCTGCTGCAGAAAAAGGAATTGTGTTTATAGATGAAATAGATAAAGTAGGTAGAAAAAGTGATAACCCAAGTATAACTAGAGATGTGAGTGGTGAAGGTGTGCAACAAGGGCTTTTAAAATTACTAGAAGGTAGTGATGTACTCGTACCACCACAAGGTGGACGTAAACACCCTGAGCAAAAACTAGTAAAAGTGAATACCACAAATATTTTATTTATTTGTGGTGGTGCATTTAGTGGGCTAGATAAAATTATAGCTCGCAGGGTAAATACAAACTCTATCGGTTTTAATGTAAATAAAGATTTGCAAAAATTTCAAGAAGATAATTTATTGCAATATGTAAGTGCGCCAGATTTAAAATCGTTTGGATTGATACCAGAGTTGCTTGGGCGTTTGCCAATTGTAACTTATCTAAATCCTTTGGATGGAGAAACGTTGAAAAACATTTTGACAGAACCTAAAAACTCATTGATAAAACAATTTAAAAAATTATTTGAAATAGAAGGTATTGTATTAACCTTTGAAACAGAGGTGTTAGATTTTATGGTGGATAAAGCCCTAGAATATAAACTTGGTGCAAGAGGCTTGCGTAGTATTTGCGAAAGCATATTGGTAGATGCTATGTATGAAATGCCTAGTAAAAAAGAAAAATTATTTGAGGTAACATTGGA
>JAYUJS010000350.1:0-1006 GCA_043765095.1 Ferruginibacter sp. | reverse complement strand
GTTGGGTGTATTTGCTACAACATTTCCATCTACTTTCCATTGATAATTAGCAATCGTATTTTGCGAAATAGAATTATTACTTTTGTATAAATATAAGCCAGGCTTACATTCTAGCGCATTACCCGTTATTATTGCTTTTGGTATAGAATCTATTCGTACTGCTACAGGCACAATTGTATCATCTGTACAACCATTTACCGTTTGCATAAATAATTTTACATTGTACGAGCCTGTGTAAGCATACAAATGCGAAGGGCTTATGTCTGTGCTGTTTGTATTGCCATCACCAAACGACCACAAGTAATTTTGTATAGCAGCATAGTAGGTACTAGTATTTGTAAATGGAATTATTTTAGGACCACAAAACTGAGTCAGCGTATTGGTAAATTTTGCTACTACAGAATCTATAATAATAAATTTTTCTACAGAATCAACACATCCTATATTGGTAGTTACAATAAATTTTAAAATATGGCTACCAGCAATTCTATAATTAATATTTAAGTTTTGTGTATTGGCTACACTATCATTATCAATCTTCCATTTGTATTTTGCAATTATATTTGAGCCAGATTCTCCACCAATGTAACTCAGTACACTTGCAGGTTTTAAGCAATAAACATTAGCCCCAGTAATGGTTGGTATTGGTTTTGCGTTTATTACAATTGGGTTAGCAAGCCTAAAAGTATCAGTACAACCATATTGAGATTTTGTAGCGAGGTATACATTAAATGTACCATACCCAGTGTAGGTATGCGATACAGTAGCAGCATTACTTGAAAGAGTTGTTCCATCACCAAAATTCCATTTACTATTTAATAAACTAGAAAATGCAGGTAGTGAGGTTAAGTTGTTAAACAAAACCGTTTGGTTGGTACTTGTTTGGCAAAATACATTTTCAATTGTTGTAAATTTTGCTTTCAATGAATCTACAATTACCGAGTCGGTTGCCTTCAAATTAAATGGGCATCCTTCTGGGCTAGTTAAAATAATATTTGGTAAATAT
>JAYUJS010000349.1:0-2908 GCA_043765095.1 Ferruginibacter sp. | reverse complement strand
CATCTTTAAACCAATAGTCAGCTTTTTGTGCATCGCCAAGGCGAGAATATAATAACGCAAAAATAGCTTGTGTCATGGCTGGTGTTCCTTCATTCGGAATTTTTGTGCTATAAAAATCCAAATCTTTTTTTATTTGTGCAACATCAGTAATTTGTTTTAATGGATAAGCCAATAAATTTACATCGGCTTGCTTAATACCCTCGCCTTTGTAAGTATCATGCTCGGCAGTTACGCCATTAGCCATTTTTGTAAATGGAATATTATTGGCTACCAATTCCCAATCAGCATTTTTTTTAATACCTAAAATTTGTGCGGCCATATTTGCATATTGTAAATTTGTTTTTGCAGCAGCATTTGTAAATGCATTATTATTTACATTTTCTGCCCACTCATCTGCTGCCACTACATTTTTTATTTCAAATTTATTTACGCCATTTCTTTCTACTCTGCTAGCCCAAAAATCTGCAGTCTCTTTTAAAATTGGCCAACCCCTTTCTTTCAACCATCCTTTATCTTGTGTTACGCAATAATAATTCCATGCAGCAATACCAACACATGCCGTAATGTGTTGCTCAAACGGGCCACTCAAAGCCCACACAGGTGTTTCTTCTACACCTGTTTCTGCACTTTCCCAGGGGAATTTTGCCCCTTTATAACCCACACTAAATGCATTTCTTTTGGCCGCTTCTAATCTTTGAAAACGATATTCCACCATGCTCTTCGCAATCTCTGGGTGCAGCACCAACAACCCAGGGTACATCCATAATTCGGTATCCCAAAACACATGTCCGTTATAACCCAATCCACTCAAACCCATTGGTGACGGGCTTAACGCCGTACCTTCTCTTGTAAAAGAATATAAATGATAGAGCATGCTATGTATATCTTGTTGTGCCTGTACTATCTCTCCCTCCACTGCAGGACTTGCAGCCTCAATTACAATATCACTTGTCCATAATTCCTTCCATGCTTTTTGATGAAATTCTACCAAACGCTTTGCACCTTCTAGTTTTGCATAAATCGTTAAACGCTCTGCTTCGTTTAATGGGTCTGCATGATGTGCAGAAGTGATGCTACTTCCTGCAATAGAAAAAGTATAACTCGTACCTGCATTCAATTTTTTACCAAACTTCATTAGGTGCATATTGTTGTCCCACATTTCGTGTATTACTCTTGGTTCGTTTCCATGTGGCTCTGTAAATAAAAAACTATTGCTAGCACACATGGTAAGTTTTCCTGTTGGGCTTTTTGCTTGGCTAGTGAGCAAACTAATCACCACGTGCGGTCTATCTATTTCGTTGTAATAATTTTCTACATTTTTTAATGCATCTGGTGCTTCCATTACACTTGCTGCATTTATATTAATATCTTTTTTTGCAGACACGGTTACATTCATCAACACAGTAAATGGTAATTGTCGCAATGAATAATACGTATAGCTCACTGTGGCTTTATCACCATAGTCAAACGAAGTGGTGAATGCTGCATTTTGCATATCTATACTTTGCACCATGTTTGCTGCATCAGCTGCACCAAGTCTTCTGCCATCTATTTCCATATACATATTTAGCAGATTGAAACTTTTTAAAAAATTTCCAACCCTGCCACGACCGTACAAATCATACGCACCTGCAAGTACTACATCTTTTACTTTAAAAGGCTCTGCACTACTCACTACGCCTAGCATTCCGTTGGCTACGGTTACACCATAATAATTATTGGGGTCTATTTTGTTGGCGGTAATTTTCCAAGGGTCTTGGGCAGTACAAAGTTGAAGGTTGAAAGTTGAAAGTTTAATAACTATACAAAATTTCAATATTTTTTTCATGATTTTTATTTTTGTTAATGATATGATTGCATCCATTTAGCTTCACAAATTCTGCAATTGGCGGTATTTCGTTCATCTGTATATCGATTTTTTTTTCTGAATTACTAGATGATGACTAGTTTTTAATCCGAAATAGAAAACAACTTACTTTTATAATTATACTGAATTTAGTACAATTAAAATTTATTTTAAATTCACCACACAAGCTTGATAGGGCTGTAACACAACTTTTCCATTTTCTACTTTCAATGCTCCCAAATTATTTATCCATTCGTCACCCAATTGCATTTTACCCAAATCAAAAGTTCCTCCATTTTGCCTAAAACTCAACAATACCAAAACTTTTTCTCCAGCACTTTCTCTTGTATACGCATACACATCAGGGTTGTTGGCATCTAACAAAGTGTATTTTCCATACACCAATACATCTTTATGGTCTTTGCGAAGCTTGGTCATTTTTCTAAAATAATGTAATGTAGAGTTTACATTTTTTTCTGATACATCTACACTAATATCTGCTTTGTTGTTATTTACTTTAAGCCAAGGCAATCCAGTAGTAAAGCCTGCATTGGCGCTAGAATTCCACTGCATCGGGCTTCTGCCATTATCTCTACCACCGCCATATTTTACTTGCTCCTCTATAAATGCTTGCACATTGCCTTTTCCATTTTCAATTTTACCAAACTCTGCCATTATTTCTATATCTCTAAAATCTTTTTTTTTATTTAATCTCAAATTCGTCATACCCAATTCATCGCCATAATAATAATATGGTGTACCACGCATACTCAATAAAAAAGTCGTCAACATTTTACTTGAAGCATCTCTAAATTCAGGTGCATCATTTCCCCAACGGCTCACCATACGTGGTTGGTCGTGGTTGGCTAAGTAAATAGTGCCCCATCCTTTATTTGCAAAAACACTATCCCAATCGCTGTATATTTTTTTAAAATCTACCAAGCTCCAATACGGGTTCATAGTTTTATATTTTCCTTTTATATAACCCAAATCCACCCCATCAAAATGATAACTCATATCTAATTCTTTTCGAGCAGAGTCTACAAAATTCATTGCAGTAGC
>JAYUJS010000348.1:0-2915 GCA_043765095.1 Ferruginibacter sp. | reverse complement strand
TCATTGGTATTGCAAGCCTTAATTTATTTGCGATATAAAAAAATGTATATTTATTATGCATAAGTTTAATTTTAAAATTTAAAAGATTAAATTATTTGTTATTTGTAGCCTTAGTTTTATTTACTTTTAAATAAATTTCCTCATCTGTTAATGAAGTATTATTTTGTTTGTGCTTTTTTAAATATTCAATCTTTTCTGCTTCAGTTTTAATATTTGAAGTTTCAGTAGTCAATTTGTTTTTTTTAGCATTTTCGGTTTTCTTTGATTGTGCACAAACTAAAGAAGATGTTCCTGCTAAAATTGAAAACATAATTAATAATTTTTTCATGTTTATAAATTTTAATTAATAATAAAGAGTAAATTTAATGTTTTTTTAACATACAAAAAAATTTGAAAAATAATAAGTTTTAGTATTCAAATAATCATTTTATAAATTGCAAAAAAAATGTAAATTTGGATTAGCCACTAATTGTTTAAATTGCATAATACAAAACTATTTTCATGGATTTTTTTAAACCCTTCCGAGAATCCAATTTTACAAAAGGCTTCGTCTATTTCATTGTAGGCCTCCTCACCTACCCTGGTCTAAATATAATTAATAAATTGCGTATTACGGGCATGGAAAATTTGAAAGAACTCCCCAAAAAAAACGTGCTATTTGTAAGCAACCACCAAACTTACTTTGCAGATGTAATAACATTTATACATATTTTTTGTGCCAATAGATGGGGAATAAAAAACAAGTTGCCTATTCCATATTATTTACTTTGGCCATTTACAAAAATAAAATATGTAGCAGCGGAAGAAACAATGAAAAGTAGTTTATTGACAAGATTTTTTACATTGGCAGGGGCACTTACTGTAAAACGTACTTGGAGCGATGGTGGTAAGGAAGTGCGCCGTGGGCTTGACCCATCAGATACTCGTAAAATATTTAATGCGCTTAATAATAATTGGGTTATTACCTTTCCGCAGGGTACTACAAAGGCTTTTGCCCCTGGCAGAAAAGGTACGGCACATATTATAAAACAAACAAACCCTATTGTAATACCTGTTGTAATAAATGGTTTTAGTAGGGCTTTTAATAAAAAGGGATTGGTAATAAAAAGAAAAGGTACATCACTAAGTGTACAAATAAAAGCTCCATTAAAAATAGATATTACTCATACAAACGAAGAAATAATGGAGCAAATAATGGATGCCATTGAGCAGAGTAAAAAATATATGCCTGGGTACAAGCATAATTAAGTAATTACGAGTTAATGAGCTAAAAATTCTAAATTTCTACCTGCTCGTATAGAACTTTTAGCAAAGACAAACCTTTTGCAGGAGTAGAAAAATCAGTAGCAGAGGGTTCTCTATTTTCTATTAGTTTTCCAAACTCTTGTAAATTTATTTTTTCTCTCCCTACAAGCAGCATTGTGCCTACTAAGCCACGAACCATACCCCTTAAAAAACGATTGCCCGTAACGTTATAACAAATTAAAGATGGTAAAAAATTCCATTGGCTTTGAGTTATAGTACAATCATAAGTAAACACTTGTGTATTTTTTTTTGCAAAACTTTGAAAGTTTGTAAACTCCATAATCATTGATGCTGCTTGTTGCATCAACAATTCGTTTAGTTTATAGGGATAGTAAAACGCAGTATCTTGTAAGAATGGATTTTTTTGCTGGTATAAATTATATTGATAAGAACGAGAAAGTGCATCAAAACGACAATGTGCCTTTTCTTTTACTTCATACATTGCATTTACAACAATATCGTATGGTAAAATAGCATTAAGATGATACATAGCTTTTTCAGCATTTTCAACAGTAATTATACATTGATCTGTATTAAAATGAAAAAAATTTTGTAATGCATGTACCCCTGCATCTGTACGAGAAGAACCTGTAAGTTCAATCTTTTCTCTAAAGTAAATATGCAAGGCTTTTTCTACTTCTGCTTGTATTGTATTGGCATTTTGCTGTATTTGAAAACCAGCATAAGCAGTGCCTTTATAAGAAACTTCTATAAAATACCTTGGCATTTAGCTTGTTTGATAGTTACTATTAATAATGATAGGTTAATACCCAATCATTGCTTTAAACCTATTGATGTAATACGCATCGTGCAGCTGAGATTGTAGGTTTACAAAATTTTGTGTATCGATTGTATATGGATATGCTTCATCAAAAAAGCCGTATTTACCTTTGTCATTTAAAAATAATAAGGAAAGATTTTTAACTTGCTCCACAGAAAAACACTTTGTTTTAAAAAATTTATTTGCTACCAATATCATATCAGCATCTGTAGTTTCTCCTGCCATTTTTTTTCTAAGTTTTTTAAACTCTTCTTGTGTAGCTCCTATTTTACAATCTGAATTAAAAGGCACTAATGGCTTATCTTTATTTATGTATGTTGCTGTCTCTACTTGTTGTACAACTTTAGGTGAAACTATTTCTGTATTTACCTTTTCAATATTTTTTTTTTCTTCTACTTTTGGAGTTTCTAAAACCTCTGTTTCCTCTATTTTTTTTTCTTCTACTTTTACTTCTTCAACTTTTACTGCTTCCATTATTTGGGTTTCTACTTTTTTATCTATAGAGGTATCGGGCAGTATTATTTCTTCTTTTTTTAATGTATTTAGTACACTTGGCTTTGCATTGGGATTTTGAAATTCTATATCTAAAAATTTGCTCTCTTTTGCTACCACTTCTTTTGAAGCTTCATTTAAATCCAATTTCTCTTTTTTAAGTAAAGCTACATTTTCATCTTTTGCTTTTTTAGGATAATTTATTTTAAGTTCTTTTGGTATTTCTACATTTACTGTATCATTATCTGATGCAGTGTGTGAAACATACTTAGCAATGTAACCTTTTGTAGTAAAGCTACTTGCTACTTTTTCTATATGTATTCTTTGTACTAATATT
>JAYUJS010000347.1:0-2915 GCA_043765095.1 Ferruginibacter sp. | reverse complement strand
ATAAATAACTCCTTACACTATTATCTAATATTATTTTATCTAAAAAATTCATTTATACTTTTTAAAAATTTTATATCATTCATATTAAGGTTGATATTTTTTTCTTTTATTAAACGCTGACATATATTAATTAAGGTTGTTAACCATTTTTTATTTTAAAGAATTATATATATTTCTATACCCGTTTCTTTTAATAAATAAATTTTTCCATTCATTGCTTTAATATCTTTATAGTCTTTAAAAAAAACTGGAAGCGTATAGGTTTTAAGATTAAGCGTTTGTAGCTCATAGCTTTGAAATGTATTATCTACAAAGCCTGTTATTTTATTACTAGCAATAACAGCATGCTGCCAATTTATAAAAGGTAAATTATTTTTTAATGAGCCATAATAATCAAAAACATAAAATCCTTTTTCGATATCATGTAGGTATACTGACCCATCTCTGTCTATCATTTCGGTAGGGCTAGGCACATCATCAAATATTTGTCGCCAGTCAGTTGTTTCACTTAGTAATTTTCCACCATCGCTTATTTTTTTTAGCTTAAAGTCTTGTTCATCAAAAAGCCAAATATTATTGTCGTAAGAAGTTGCTATTGTTTTTGCTTTAAAAATATTTTCTTTTCTAAAATTAATGGTATTTCTTACAGATAAAAAACGGTCTAGTATAACAACGGTGGAATAATTTTTATAATACAATAATGTTTTTAAGGGGTTGCTCACATCAATAGACGAAGGGTTGCCAAACTTTTTTACGTCATTAAAAACAGCTACAGAGTCTCCATTTGACTTTAGTTTTTTTAATTGGTTATTAGCTGTAATTAAATAAATATTATCTAATACATCTACATCTATAAATGAAAAACTGCCAGCTATAAAATGTGTGTATTTAAAATTACTATCTGATTTGGATTGTGCTTCTGTGATTTTATCTTTTTGTAAAGTATTTGCAGGCCTCATTTGTGCACAAGACGAAACACTACTAATAGCAAAAAGAAAAATGATATAATTTTTTTTTATTTTCAAGTACGAAATTTATTTTTTATAAATTAATTAAAGCCGCATCTGTAAGAAATTTTTTATTTCATCATCTTCTACCTCAAAGATTGGTATAAATTCTACTTGCTCTTCGTAGCTAAAATCTTTATAATAGCTTTTCACTATATAAATATCCAAAAAATTCTGATACTCTTTCACTAATTTTTCAATACTGTAATGAGATTTAACTTTAAAATACAAATTAAGATAGTCTTTTCATTTACTTCTTCTTCCTAATGCAAATGCATTCATAGCTGTTTAATTTCAAATGGGTAGAAATAAAATTTAATTTTTTATTTTTTGGATGTATAATTTCATATCCAAAATTGAAAAACGTAAACTTAACAATTTCTGCACATTAAGTTTAAATGGTTTGGCAGATTTAGTGTAACATCATACCCTACTTTTAATTCGGTAAAATTTAATAGTATTTCCTTAGTTCTAATTCTATTTGGTTTGAATAAATCAAAATCTATTGAAAACCTGTGCCCAATTTTGAAAACAATAACTTTACCCCCAACCATATAAAAATTCCTTTTTAAATTTAAGAAAAATTGTGCTAAATAAATAAGATAATGAGGAAAATTACCTTTACTTTCTGATAGTTTGTATCAATAAAAATTATTACTTTTTGTAATATTCCAATGTCGTTTTTTCTCCATCAAATACTGCGTAAGTAAAATATTTTATCCAATCACCAAGGTTTATATATTTACTTTTTTCAGTTAACGAAATATTGAGAGGTAAATGCCTGTGACCGAAAATAAAATAATCAAATTGCTTTTTTTGTAGCATCTCTTTGCAATAAATAACTAGCCATTCTTCTTCTCCTAAAAAAACTTCATCAACAACACCTGTTTTAGCCCTGCTTTTTTGACTAAGGTAATCTGCTAGCCCAATTCCACAGCTTGGTGGTAATATGCCAAATAGCCATTGACAAAAAGGGTTTCTAAATACTTTTTTTATAAACTTATAGCCAGCATCGCCTGGGCCTAGCCCATCGCCATGGCCTATTAAAAAAGTTTTGTTATTAAAAGAAAATTCTTTTGGCTCAAAATACACAGGTATGTTTAATTCTTTTTGAAAATAATCTTTCATCCACATATCATGATTGCCTACAAAAAAATGAACAGCTATGCCCATATCAGTTAGTTCTGCTAGCTTTCCAAGTATGCGTACATAGCCCTTTGGCACTACTTTTTTATACTCATACCAAAAATCAAACAAATCTCCTACAATAAAAATACATTCTGCAATTTCTTTTATTTCATCTAAAAAATGGATAATTTTTTTTTCTCTAATTAAACTTTCCTTTGCATTGGGCGCACCTAAATGAAAGTCTGAAAGAAAGTAAATTTTCTTTACTACCTGCATTCTAAATATTATTAGTTTGTTGCAAATAGTTTAACAAATCACCAGATGGTATTGCTTCAAAGCCTTCCACACTTTCATTAAACCAATATATCCATGCAGGTATTATTTTTTCTTCTTGATATACATGCACCATGGTTCTTTTGTACAAAGGCTTTTGCCCTGCTTCTACATTTATACCTTCGTAGTCGTCTAGCTGTTCAAAAGCCCATGAGTAATCTTCCTCATTGTTTAAACAATACAATTCACCTACAATCATATCCTCATTTTCGGTTGCAATAGCCACAGGGTATTTTCCATTAAAATAAAATTTTCCTTTTACTAGCCCTTCGCCTGCATGAGTAAAATATTTTGAAAGATATTCGTAAGCTTCATTTTTGAAACCGCTTCGAAGAGAACCGTATACAAATAATTTTTGGCTAATTGCACTCATATATAATTAATTTAAAACATTATTACCCAATAAAATTATGATTTTATTTTGTTTAAACGGAAAGTGTTTTTTGT
>JAYUJS010000346.1:0-1014 GCA_043765095.1 Ferruginibacter sp. | reverse complement strand
CTTTCAAATGAACTCATAAAAGATGGTTATTTGAAAGATAAAAACCATTATGGCTATGTTTGGAATGATAAATCAATGCGCGTTGATGGCAAAAAAGTGAGCGATGCAGACCGAAAAAAATACGCTTCTATGTACAAAAAAATCACTGGAAATGATGTAAACAAAGATTTTTCGATTACGAAAAGTTATAGCAGTGATGAAAATTAAATTTGGTTTAGATATGCAATTTTAACTGGTTTTTCTAAGAAAAAAATAGTCATTTATGTAAATTTATTACAAAAAAAAGTTGTTTAAAATACTGCTGAAGTATCTTAAACAACTTTTTCACAAAAAACTAAAATTTAGTTTTTAGCTGCCGCTTTTTTAGCTTTTTTAGCCATTTTTGGAGCTGCTGCTTTTGCGTCCATTTTAGCATCTGCCGCTGGCTTCATCATATCAGCTTTTGCTGCTGGAGCCGCTGCCTTAGCAGAGTGCTTCATATCAGCTTTCATGTCAGCTTTTGCTGCTGGAGCTGCTTGTTTCATATCAGCTTTCGCTGGTGCTGTTTGTGCAGTAGCTGCACTTACGATACTTGCTGTAAATAATACAGCTACAAGAATACGTTTCATAATAAATTTTTTTTAATGAATGATTATTTTTAAGAACTTCGCAAAGATAGCATATGTAAATAATATATAGTATCTTTTTAAATGTTACAAATTTGTTAATATTGATAATTTAATTTATTTTTATTTGTAAAAATTTGAAAACCAATGTTTTATAAAATAAAAAAGATTGTTTAAAATATTTTTTTCTATTTTAAACAATCTTTTTTATGGCTAAAAATTACTTTTTAGCTTTTTTGTGGTGTTTGCGGTGATGCTTACCATGATGTTTTTTTTCTTTCATACCAGCTTCTGCCATTTCTTTTTTAGGAGCGGGCGCAGCTTTTGCGGTAGTCATAGGCGCAGCAGGTGCGGCTTTTGTTTGAGCTGTCGCAACAGCTCCAATACTTGCTGCAAATAAAGCAGCCAT
>JAYUJS010000345.1:0-2917 GCA_043765095.1 Ferruginibacter sp. | reverse complement strand
TATTGGAAACAAAGTCCTATACAATTTAGAAAATTAGTTTTTGGGTTATTGCTATTTACACTTTTTAATAGCTCAGATGTTTTTTTATTGCTTCGTATTAAAGAAACAGGTCTTTCGGATACCAATGTAATTTCAGTTTATATTTTTTATAATTTGGTGTACGTTTTATTTGCTTACCCATTAGGTATTTTAGCAGATAAAATTGGTTTGAAGAAAATTTTTGTATTTGGATTATTTCTTTTTGTGTTGGTATACGCAGGTATGTCTAAGGCTACACTGCCTTACCAATTTTATATAATATTTCTTTTATATGGAATATATGCAGCCGCTACGGAAGGTATTTCCAAAGCCTGGATTAGCAATATTGCTGCAAAGGAAGATACTGCAACAGCTATAGGCACTTACACTGCGTTTCAAAGTTTGTGTACAATGCTAGCTAGTAGTTTTGCTGGGATTGTATGGTACAAATATGGGAGTAATGCTACTTTTATTTTAACAGCTTTTGTAGCTCTTATTGTAGTTTTTTATATGCTTATTTATGTAAAGGAAAAGTTTTCGAAATCATAAAGATGTCAACCTCTTCACTTATTTATGCTTGAAAATTTATTATTAAAGATAACGTTTTTTTCTAGCATCTAAAATGGATTATTACAAATCGCTTAACTTAAAACTATCTTTCATTCTTATACCTTTCTCTGTCATTTGTAATGTGCAACATTCAATGCTAGGGTCATGCTCAAAAAATAGAATGTATTCATTTTGCAAAGCCTCTGTTAAAAAACTTTCTTTTTCGCTTAGTGTAGTTGCAGGAAACATATCGTAGCCCATTACATAAGGCAATGGTATATGCCCAGCCGATGGCAGTAAATCTGCCATATATAAAATTGTTTTGCCTTTGTAATTTATTTGAGGAAGCATCATAGCTTCTGTGTGACCAAATACTTGACGAATTATAATATTTGGCGGAAAATCATTTGCACTTGTTTCAATAAATTTTAATTTACCACTTTCTTGTATGGGTAAAATATTTTCTTTTAGGAAAGATGCTTTTTCTCTTTCATTTGGGTTTAAAGCCCAGTTCCAATGCCTTTCATTGCTCCAGTAAGTAGCATTTTTAAATGCTGGTAAATAATTTTCAGCTTCTTTTAATATAGCCCCACCACAATGGTCAAAGTGAAGGTGGGTCAGTATTACATCTGTAATATCATCTTTTGTAAAACCATGTGTGGCTAAAGATTTTTCTAATGTATCATCTCCATGCAAATAATAATGCCCAAAAAATTTTACGCTTTGTTTGTTGCCCATACCTGTATCTACAAGCGTAAGCCTATCACCATCTTGTATTAGCAAGCAGCGCAATGCCCAGCTGCACATATTGTTTTCATCAGCAGGATTTATTTTATTCCATATACTTTTTGGCACTACGCCAAACATTGCACCACCATCAAGTTTAAAATAGCCTGTGTTTATAGTAAATAAATTCATTATTTAAAATTTAAATTAGCCCCCTAAATCCTCTTAATAGAGGCTTGAGGAGTCTGTGATTAATTGTTTTATTGTTGCATTGCTTTTTGCTTTGCATTAGCGAATAATAAAAATACAAAACCAATTACAAAAAATATTACCAACGATAAAATTGATTCACGTATGCTACTCACCCCTTCAATAAAACCAAATGTAAAAAGCCCTATAACAATTGCCAATTTTTCTGTAACATCATAAAAACTAAAAAACGAAGCGGTATCTTTAGTTTCGGGCATTAGCTTAGCATACGTAGAGCGGCTTAGTGATTGTATGCCTCCCATTACTAAACCTACCAAGGAAGCAATTATATAAAAATGCATTTCTGTTGTAATAAAATATCCTGCAATACAAACCGCTATCCAAAGCAGTACTGTAAAAAGTAGTACTTTAATGTTGCCAAACTTTGTAGACAATTTACTCATTAGTAATGCACCTACAATTGCCACAAGCTGAATTATAACAGCAGTAATAATTAATTTGTCGTTTGCTAGTTTTAATTCTTTAATGCCAAAATCTATAGCTACCAACATTACCGTTTGTACACCCATGCTATAAAAAAAGAAAGCTGGCAAAAATCTTTTAAGAATTGGCATTTGTTTTAATTGATACCATACTTTTTTAAGCTCAATAAATCCATTCGCTAAAACATTTTGATTATCATTTTTGTGCTCAATAGCTTTATTAGGTAATGCTTTAAAAGTTATTTGGGCAAAACAAACCCACCAAATACCTACAAGCAAAAAAGTTAATTTTAAAGGCAAGGAACTATTGGGCATAAACATAACAAGACCAAAACCTACCATTTGCATTATTACACTACCTATATAGCCAAGTGTATATCCTTTCGCACTTATTCTGTCCATATCTTTTTCAGCAGCAATTTCTGGTAAATAAGAATTGTAAAATACTTGACTGCCGTAAAATCCAATACCAGCAAACATAAAACACATAAGCCCTAAAGCAACATGATTGCTATCAAAGAAAAACATTATTGAACAACTAGCGGCACCTAAATAACAAAAGAAACGCATAAAATTTTTCTTGTTTCCTTTATAATCTGCAATAGAGGATAATATTGGAGAAAAAATAGCTATCAATAAAAAACCCAATGCAAGAACATAATCCTTCAATTCGGTATTTACAAATGTGCGTCCTAAAAATTTAATACCATTTTTAAACTGTTCGTTTTGAGTACCTGTAACTGCTGCATAATATGCAGGAAAAAAAGTAGTGGTAATTACAAGATTATAAACAGAATTAGCCCAGTCGTACATAGCCCATCCGTTTATTATTTTTTTAGAAGCGGTTTGTATTTGCATGGTAAAATTTAAAGAAGTAAAATAGCATTTTAAAATGGAAACAAAATGATAATAAATATAAACACTACACTATA
>JAYUJS010000344.1:0-2917 GCA_043765095.1 Ferruginibacter sp. | reverse complement strand
TATCATCAGTAACCCAAAAAATATAGTTGGTAAATATTACCCTGCTTATGGCTCTATCTGCTGCTGCTGCAATATCTCTACAAACTGTTATACGTGCTTTTGGTACGCCCGTTTGTGTGCTTATTGCTATATCTCCCAATTCTTCGCCAATGGCTTTGCCACCAGCTTTTACAGCTTTGTATATTTTAGTAGCTACAAATACAATTAGTAAAATAAGTGCTACAATAAATACGGTGTGCATAGCACTACCTTGCTTTGGTAGTAAATAATTTTTCGGCAATATTTTATCTTTCATAACCTTATTTTTTCTTTGTAAAAACTATTGCTAATACTACCACCACCAATAGTGCCACAACTCCAATTATGTAAGGAATAACATTGATTTTATTTTGTGGATTTTGTGGCGCATCATAGTTAGACTCCCTACTAGGTTTTTCACTATTACGGTCGTTCTCTATTTGGTCTTTTATAGCAGCAAAAGTTCCGCCTGCAATTCTTATAAATGGATTATTGCTATTTTCTTGCGCCACTTGGCTTGCTTGCGCTACAGCCCCAAAAGAACCTGCTGCGCCTGATAGTGCATTGCCTAAGCCCGAAGCAATACCACCAGCATCGGATTGTACAGCTATGCCTTGGTTTGCAAGTATAAGCCTACTATTGGCTTTGCTGCGCTTATTTTCGTTGGTAGCCCTTTTACGGTCTATTTTTACGGCTCTTTTTTCTTTGCGAAATTCTTGCCTTGCTTTGCGCTTGTTTAAACGATTGCCTCTTGCAAGGTCGTAGTCGTTACGGTCGTAGTATGCCATTTTTTTCGAGTTTTAATTTTATATCATTTGCACTATCGTAGTGCGAACGAAAACTGTTTTTATCCTTGTTTATTTGGTAATCGTATTTTAAAGCTGTTTGGTATAAAACCCACGTTCTAGCTATGTGTATAGGGTTATTTCTGTCTAAGTGTTCGCCCAATGCCTTTACTGCTTCGCTTAATTTTATACCCGCTGCTACACATTTTTTAAAAGCATGGTCGTCCGCTTCCATTTCATCCCTTGTGTTGTATAACTGGTGCCCTTCCTCGTGAGCCAAAATAAAAAACTTATGTTCAAGTTTTAATTTTTTCCAGTAGTACAGGTTTAAAACCAACTCCCCATCGCTTACCCTACTTTTTGCAATACCTTCTTTACTGGTATTTATAAAACGTAGTTTTTTAAATGTGGGGAATGTAATTTTATATATACCATTGTGTTTTGTGTCCATCTTGTACGATAGTTTCGGCTGTTGGTAAATTTGTTTCTGTAGGTTCTTGTTTAGCCTCTAAATTGTCCGCAAGTTTGTCCGCAACTGGTTCTGTAGTTGGGCAATATTTATCATGTGGCAAATCTTCATGGGTCACATTTTCTATCATTTTGCTATATTGTAACTGCGTAAGTAAGTTTACAGAATGCCCTTTTACAGTATCTTCTTTACCACTACTCTTTGCCATTTCGCTTGCTAGGTTTAAGTAATAACCAGCTCTTACTATTGGGCTTTGTTTTTTTAGGTAAGCAATTAGTAAACGTAGCTTTCTTGTAAGGTCTTGCTCATTGCTTATGGCTGCAGATATTTCCATTACATCAATTGCTTTTGGCAAATGAGTTACAATCCAATCTCTTATTTTGTCGTCTAATTCCCCTGGTATTAAATGGGTAATTAAATCGCCAATGCCGCCATCTAAAAATTGCTTTATTTTTTGTACTACTTCAATACTTGGTTGTATGTGTACATGAACCCACACATCTAGGTTAAGGAAAAGTACATGTAAGAAACTTATTATTTTGTGGAAAAACTTTTTCATAATTATTTATTTTTTTGGTTTGATGTAAATTTTATTTTCTATTAATATTTCTTTTGTAGCTTCTAGCACTTTTGTATTTTCGGAAACAATCCTTATCAAATCGTTGCTTATTGTTTGGCTTATTGTATTTTCTTTTATGATGTAATCCTCAAATTTCTTTTGCCCACTTTCTACTTTATTATACAAGAAAAAAGAAATACACCCAAATACTATACAAATTATTACTAAGTGAAATTTTGTAGCTACTTGCAATTTTTCTTCTGCATCTTTAGCGTTTATTTGTAGTAAACTCATAAAATTTTATTTTCGTTTAGCGGCTTTTTTGGTAGTTGTTTTTTTACGGTACTTTGTGGCTGCACGTGCCTTGGTAAGTTTCTTTTTGGCTACTTTTAAAGCCTTGGTTTTAGTGGCAATTTCTTTTTTTAAAGATGTTGCAGTACAACATTTCTTTGCTACTACCTTCTTACGTGGTGCAGCTTTTCTAGGTACTCCTTTCTTTTTTGCTACTGGCATTATTTTATTTTTAGTTATTAATTTATTTCCTTTGTCTATTACATAATCACCAAAACCAGTAATTTTATAAGCTGGCTCGTTTGCTGAGCCTAATAGTTTTCTGTCGGTTACTTTTCCTTTAAAATGTAATCTTTTATCTGTAGGGCTTACTTTTACAATTACACTATCACCTATTTTAAACCTATACTTTTCTGCTAGCATTATTTATTTTTTTGGGTTGATGAAATGATTATTAAAATAATTATTATCAATATTGATGCTATAAGTATTATAATGTTTTTCTTTTTTGCTTTGTCCTCCTCAGTAGGCTGTGCTGTAGCATTATCGGATATTACTCCCTTTCCCTTTTGGTAGCTACCATACGCCCCTGCAAATACATTTGCAAGCTGTGTTATAGTATTTATTGCAGCTTCTTTTTTTTTGGCTTTTGTTTTTTTACTTGTAACCGTTACCATTGGTAAGGTTTGTATATTGCCAAAAGTAGGGGTTGGTTTATCTCCATCCCAGTTGTTATACGCTTCGGGTTCTTGCTCTATTCTATTGAGTAGTGCATTAAGAAAAGTATCGCCATAC
>JAYUJS010000343.1:0-1014 GCA_043765095.1 Ferruginibacter sp. | reverse complement strand
TTCACATGATTGATTTTTTACAAATTATAGAATTAGAAAATAAATACATGGCACAATGGAACTGCTTGGTAAAACCATTGGAGAATTATCTATAAATATATTATTTGATAAACTGAAATTTTTTGAACTCACTTTATTCAACTTTATAATTGGCAATAACGATATGCACTTAAAAAACTTTTCAATGTTGTTGACAGATATTGGATGGGCTTTATCTCACGCTTATGACTTGCTAAATATAAAAATTATTTTTCCAAAAGATAAAGATGATACCGCACTCTTATTTGGAGGCAAAAGAAAAATTTTGAAGAACTTATTTTGACAGGTTTGGAGCAGTTTTACAATTAAGTGAAAAGAAAATAAACTCCGTATATATAAAATTAGATAAATGGTTACCTCATGCTACTTTACTTATAGATAAATCTTTTTTAAATGAAGCTTTCAAAATTCAGTATAAAAAAATAATTATTGAACGTGTGATGTTATTTTAGTAAAAAATGTATCATAAAAATATTTTGTGGAGACAAGATTTTTTCTACAACAGAGTTCGCAAAGACTTACAAAACATTTTGTGAGTTCACTCAGCTAGCAAACTTGCAATAGACTGAGTAAGTCTATAAAAAATAAGGCCGCCTCAATTGGCAGCCCTACATTCAATTATAACAATCCCCCAACTATTATAATTACTTCCCTTTTATATTTACTGTAATACCTGTATTTACATTTATAGATGTGCCTGTTTGTAAATCAATTTTTCTTACAGATGTACTGGCATTTATTGTTGGATAATTTGTAAGCCAGGTTGGTATTATAACATCTGTAAACTCATCTGGAACGGTGCTGCAACTCCAGTTGCCGGGTAAGCTCCAATTTGTATTTGTTGCGCCCGTCCATGTTAATACAAAGCGTAAAATATTTTCTATGCCTGCAACAGCATCTACCATACAACGATACCTGTAACCCGTTGTACTTGTAGGCACATTATTTATTTGCAATGTTGCCGTGCCTGTACCT
>JAYUJS010000342.1:0-7938 GCA_043765095.1 Ferruginibacter sp. | reverse complement strand
AGTAAATGTATATCATAAATGTAAAAATTACAGGTAAAATAACTAAGTTGATGATAATATGCTGTATAAATTTTTAAAAATAAAATACCTATAAGGGTTGTATTTTTAATTTTTAGGTTAATACATTTATCATATAGCGAAGAACTATTTCTTAAATTTTTTGCATCTTTGTAACAAAGAAAAAAAAGTAAAAGTAGAAAATAAACTTACATACCAAATATTAACCCCTCTTTTTAGTTTCTTAGCACAATTTTTATTGTTAATTTAAGTTTATAGAATATCACAAATAGCATTTTAGTGCATCTAAAAAAATAAAACACATTGTTATGAGCGCAAAATCGCTCTTTAAATCTTTATATATTTTAATATTTGCATGCATTTTTGGCAATAGTGCAAAAGCGCAGCTTATTGCAGATTTTAGTACTTCAACACCTACCTTTGGTTGTGAGCCATTTTTGCAAGTAAGTTTTAAGGATTTGAGTACGGGTAGTGCGGTTTCTTGGAAATGGTATTTTGGCACAAACCCTAACCCCGTTATTTTACAAGACCCAATTTATCCATTTACAACACCTGGTTTGTATACTGTAAAACTTGTAGTAACGGATGCTGCGGGTAATACATCATCAAAAACAAAAATAAATTACATAGAAGTTTTTGGTAAGCCAACAGTAGTGTTTACCAGTATACCAACCATTGGATGTATACCACTAACGGTTCAGTATACTGATAATTCTATAACGGGGCAAGGAGCTACTACAATAACTAACTGGGCCTGGGATTTTGGAAATGGAGCACCTCAACCACTTGCTGGTCAGCAAAACCCTGTGCGTACTTATAATAGTGCAAGTTCATTTAATGTCACGCTAACTGTTACTAATAATAAAGGCTGTATAAGCACTCTTTCAAAACCAGCTTACATTGTAACAACTGCAAAACCAACTGCTTCTTTTATAAGTAGTGCACCAGTCGGTTGTACATCTCCACAAATCATTAATTTTACAAATACAAGCCTTGGTGGGCCATATACTTACCAATGGGATTTTAATAATAGCGGTACCAATTTTATATCTACTTCTACAAGTGCCAACCCATCAAACTCGTTTACCACAGGCACTTATAACGTAAAACTTGTAATAACAAATAGCATTGGCTGCACAGATACTACTTCAGCACAAATTGTAATAGGCTCATTGGTTGCAAATTTTACAGCTCCTCTAACTACTTGTGTAGGCAAACCAGTAAATATTACCAATACAACCTTACCAGCTCCTACATCAGCAGCGTGGAATTTTGGAGATGCAACAACATCTACAAATATTAGCCCAGTAAAAACTTATACCACTGCGGGTACTTATACAATTGCTCTTACAAGTTTTTTTGGTACTTGTCAAAATAGCACTACCAAAAATATTACAGTATTTGTAAACCCCTCTGCAGCATTTAATGCTGCACCATTATCTGATTGCAAGCCACCACTTACAGTAAACTTTACTGCTACCACCGCAGGAGCAGCAGCTTACGAATGGCATTTTGGAGATGGAGGCTCTAGCAGTTTAGAAAACCCTAGCCATACTTATTTTAGCTACGGTTTATTTACAGATACTTTAATAATTACCAATACAAATGGGTGTAAAGACACTGTAATAAAACTAAACCATATAAAAATACAAAAGCCTTCTGCTACTATACTAGGAATACCTAGCAAAGGTTGTGCACCACTTATACAAATTTTTGCAGCTTCAGTAAGTAGCGTAAATGCAATAATTGGCTACGAATGGTTTAAAAACAACGTGTTATTTTCTACCTTAGCAAGCCCTACAGAAATATTTGCCGCTGGTACTTATGATATAAAACTAGTAATAACTACTGCTGGAGGCTGTACAGATACTACAATTGTAACACAAGGAATAAGAGCAGGTACAAAGCCACATGCTGGTTTTGTGGGTGCTCCATTGCAAGTTTGCGCATTTTTGCCTATTCAATTTACAGATACTAGCAGTGGTAATCCTGATTATTGGGAATGGATTTTTGACCCCTTTGGTGGTTTTACAGGAAGTGGTGAGAGAGATTTTAACCAAAACCCTTCACATATTTTTGAAGATACTGGCTATTATACTATAACACTTATTGTGAGTAATAATGGATGTAGAGACACTGCAACATTTATAAATTATGTAAAAATATTACCCCCCATTGCAAAGTTTAGTTTTGTACCAAATTGTACAAATCGTTTTGAAAGAGCCTTTATAAATGAATCTATAGGTGCAGATACATGGCTGTGGGATTTTGATGATGTACCTTCTGGTATTGTAAACAATACTTCAAGCATACCAAGTCCAACACATATTTTTTCAGCCCCTGGCAATTATCAAGTAAAACTTACTGTTACTAATATTACTACTGGCTGTTTTTATACAAAAATATTGCCTGTTGTTATTGCAAATGAATTTGCAGTTTTTACAGCATCAAAATTAGAGTTTTGTAAAAATGATTTTACCACTTTTACAGCTACCTCTATAAATGCTATTTCACAAATTTTAAGTTACCATTGGTATTTTGGTGATGGTAATGATATTATTACCACTTCCAATATTATTACACACCCTTACACAACAATTGGTAATAAAACAGTAAAACTTATAATTAAAGATGTAAATGGCTGCCTTGACTCCATTACAAAAATAGATTATGTAAGAGTATATGGACCAATAGCAAATTTTACAGCACCAAATGTAGGGCCTTGTGTAAGCACAAATATGGTTTTTAATGACCTTAGTACTACAGATGGTATACACCCAATATCTCCATGGATATGGACTTTTGGTGATGCTGGCACAAGCAATATAAATTTTGCGGCTCCGCCATTTGTACATCAATATGCCGCTACGGGCACATATTCAGTAAAACTAAAAGTAACGGACAGCTATGGTTGTAGCGATAGTATTATAAAGCCTAATTATGTAATTGTTACGGCACCTGTGGCAATTTTTACTGCATCAGATACAATATCTTGCCAAGGAAAAATTATTAATTTTACAAATTTATCTACTGGTGTGGGTAATACCTATACTTGGAATTTTGGAGATGTGCCTTCTGGAGCTTTAAATACATCTATTGTTGTACACCCATTTCACATTTTTAACCAAGATGGCATTTTTAATGTAACCCTTGTAGTAACAGATGCAAATGGATGCATAGATACGAAAACAAAAATAATAATTATAGGAAACCCTGTAGCAAATTTTACTGTTATAACCCCTTCTAATGCTTGCCCACCTGTAGTGGCTACATTTATTAATACTTCTACTAATGGTGTATCATATATATGGACGTTTGGAGATGGCCCTGCAACAGTAACAGACTTCAGTACATCACATACATATAATGCAGCGGGTAATTTTGTAGTAAAACTTGTAACAACAAGTGCTGGGGGCTGTTTTGATACAAAAAACTTTAACGTAGTGGTTTCTGGGCCATCAGGTACTTTTTCTTATGCACCAATAATTGGCTGTAGCCCATTGCTTGTAAATTTTACAACAACTAATATCATTGCTACTGATACAAGTTTTTTATATGGAGATGGTAATGGGGGAAAGCCATTAAGCCACATTTACAAAATAAACTTATTAAACGGAGTTATGGTGGGAGATTATACACCCATAATGGTATTAAAAGATGCTGCAGGCTGCGTTGTAACTGTAAATGGTTCTCAACTGATACAAGTAAAAGGAGTAACACCAAGCTTTGTACAAGATACTTTTAAACTTTGTGGAAGTGGTAATGTAGCATTTACCAGCGCATTTATAAGTAACGACCCAATAACTACGTACGCTTGGAAATTTGGTGATATTGTACCTGGACCAGAAGGAACTTCTTCATTGCCTACTCCTACATATTTTTATCCAACCACAGGTTTATATTACCCCAAACTGCGTATTACAACTGCACTTGGGTGTTTTGCAGATACTATAGCACCAATTCCAACAAGGGTTGTAAAAATACCCAATATTGTTGCAGACCAACCTGGCAATAAATGTGCAATTGCCACCTACAGTTTTAATGCTGTAAACCTTGTAAACCCAGATACTTCTACTATTACATGGAAATGGAAATTTACAAATGGAATTGCTGTTATAAATGCAAACGGCATTAGCCCAAATAATGTAATTTTTGATACACCTGGTACTTATTTAGATACACTTATTGCAATAAATAGTACTGGTTGTAGGGATACCGCTTACAATAACTTTGTAGTATATCCCAAACCTATTATTGACGCTGGTATAGATACTTTTTCTTGCAAGGGGAAAGGTGTAAACTTAACAGCTGATGGTGCAATTTTTTATACTTGGACGCCCTCTGGTTTATTTGGAGCAAGTATATTTGCAAACCCTAATGTACTTACAGAATATACTGTGGAAGGTACAAGTGTAAATGGTTGTAAAAATACGGACAAAGTAATAGTAGATGTAATAAATCCTTTCATTATGCAGAGCCCATCAGATTCTAGAATTTGCGAAGGTTCATCTATAATATTAAACCCAACAGGGGCTGAAAATTATAGATGGAGCCCACCTACTGGATTAAGTGCTACTTTTGGAAACCCAATAACTGCAAAGCCAGATACAACAACAATTTATACTTTAATAGGTATTGGTAAAAAAGGCTGTTTTTCTGACACATCTACTATAAAAATAGATGTATACCCTATCCCTGTAGTAAATGCTGGGCCTGATAGGGTATTAAATGTTGGTGAAACAATTACTCTTGTACCAATTCTTTCACCAGATATTACGGAGGCTGTATGGACACCATCTATAGGTATTGTAAACAGAAATTATCCTTCTATAACCATTAGACCAAACCAAAACACTATATATACTGTAACAGTAAAAAACCCTGCTGGTTGTACAGCTATAGACCTTGTAAATATTAAATTGCTTTGTAATGATGCTAATATATTTATGCCTAATACTTTTTCGCCAAATGGAGATGGCAATAATGACATTTTTTACCCTAGAGGAAAAGGCGTTTATTCAATAAAACAATTGCGTATTTATGATAGATGGGGCGAAGAAGTTTTTGCAAGGTATCAATTTACAGCTAATGACTTAAGCAAAGGCTGGGATGGAACTTTTAAAGGAAAAACCTTGCTGCCAGATGTATATGTGTATATGATGGATGTACAATGTGATAATGGAGAAACAACTACTTATAAAGGAAATGTAGCGTTGATAAAGTAAAAATAAACTATTGGCTAAAATAAAGCCACGTAAATAAAACAAATGTTGAAAAACTTCGTTTTATAATTAATCTAAAATTAAATAGTGTGTAAAAATTACACTAATAATCTATAATGAAGCCTATTTTGCTCAAATATATTATTGTGTTTGCAATCATAACCATTGCTAGCAAAGTAAGTGGGCAGGATATACATTTTTCACAATTATTTGAAACGCCCTTTTTGCGCAACCCTGCGCTTGCAGGTTTATTTAAAGGCGATATTAGAATACAAACCGTTTATAGGTCTCAATGGAATCAAGTTACAGATGCTTACAGTACCGTATCTGCCAATATGGAGTATAAATTACCTGTGGGAAACGCAAATGATTTTTTAACCTTTGGTGGTCAAGTTTTATACGATAAATCTGGTACTGTAATTTTAAGTTCTACACACATATTGCCTACTATAAATTTTCACAAGTCATTAAGTACAGAAAAAAACAGGTATTTATCGCTTGCTTTTATGGGTGGTTATGTACAAAAAAGTATAGACCAAAGTAAAGTAAGTACCAATAATCAATATTTTAATAGTACATATAATCCTTATTCTTATAATGGTGAGCCTTACTCAAGTGGTAATTATGGATTTTTTGATGGCAGCATTGGCTTAAGCTTCAATAGCCAATTGGGCCAAAATGAAGATAATAATTATTATGTAGGTATAGCATACCATCATTTTGCAAAACCAAAAAAACTTTCTTTTTATGATAATGTAGCAGCAGAACTTACGCCAAAAATAGTAGCTTCTGCAGGATTACGCATGAGCCTTACAGATTATTCATTTATAACTTTTGAAGGAGATTATAGCAAGCAAGGGCCTACAACCGAAATAATTGGAGGCTTGTTGTATACCTTAAAATTAGATGATATTGAAAACCCAATATACCTTATACACGGAGGAGCATACTTAAGAGCAAATGATGCCATTATACCAGTAGTAAAGTTGGAAACTACCCCAATGGCGTTTGCCATTAGCTACGACATAAATATATCTGGGCTAAAAAAAGTAAGTAACAGTAGAGGGGGTTTTGAATTATCTATATCTTACAGAAAATTTTTGGAGAGGGATAATAGCACAAGTAAATCTCTAAGGTGTCCAAAGTTTTAAGTGCTAAAAATTCTCTGCCCATTCTTTAAAATCAGATACTTTTTCTCGGCTTACAATTATTTCCTCTATTGTTGTAAAGTTTCGAATTATTATAATTAATCTGCTGTTATCGTAAGGTTTTACTTGTTCTATTGCATCTATATATACAATTATTTTTCTATTTGCCCTAAAAAACTTTTTTGGGTCTACTATTTGTTCTAGTTTTTCTATAGTAGCATTTTTAATATATTTTTTTCCATCTTTTGCAACAAGGTGTACAATTTTGTTATCTGCTACAAAGTATGCTACATCTTCTACGGGTATAAAATAAGTTCGTTGTCCCACCTTTGCCAAAAAACGAGTTTTATATTTACCTGCTATTTCTTCTTGCATTTGTTGCAAAAGCAAAGTATAATCTACAACTGGCAAATTGGTATTTTGAGTTTTTGTAAGATTATTATATTTTACAAATGCATTAGCTAAAGATTCAGATGTTATAGGCTTTAAAATATAATCTATACTAAACAACTGAAAGGCATCTAAAGCATACTGATTGTATGCTGTTGTAAATATAATAGGTGCTGTAGTTTTTACCTTCTTAAATATTTCAAAACTATGCCCATCTGCAAGTTGTATATCTACAAATAATACATCTGGGTGTTTGTTAGTTTGTAAATAATTAACAGCATCTTCAACAGTTTCTAAAAATGCTACAATATTAATATTTGCATCATATTTTTTTATTAATATCTGTAATCTTTCAGATGCTAATAATTCATCTTCAATAATAACTACGTTCATTTTAAAAAGTTGGAGGTTGATGGTTGAAAATTGTTGAAAGTTGTTAAAAATTGTTTGTAGAGTTGAAGGTTTAAAATTATTGGATAAACGAATTAAACTCTAATTCTCTAAACTTCTATATTAAAAAATGTCAGTCTTTTGTATAATTTTAATGTTTGGTAGGGAAACCAACTATTAAAGGAAAACCAAATTATTAATCTACCAATAACGGCAACGTTACTTTAAAACTTTCTGTGTTTTTTTCTACCAACACTTCTTTCCCACTTACCAATTTATATCTTTTAATAATATTTTTAAGTCCTATTTCTGTGGAGTTTTCTACTATTTCTCTTAGTTGTAAATTGTTGCTTACGGCAAGCGTATGGTTGCCATTGGCGTGTAGCAAAATATTTAATGGCTTACTACGGCTAGCAATATTATGTTTAATAGCATTTTCTACCAGCATTTGTAAACATGCAGGTATAATTAGATTTTCGTTATATTTTTCAGGTATATCTATTTTAATATTGAGGCCTACAGCAAATCTTTTTTCTAATAAAAATATATAAGGTTTTATAAATTCTAGCTCCGTTTGCAAGGTTACCAATTCTTTTTCTTGGTTGTTTAGTATGTATCTGTATACCTGCGAAAATGCTTCTATAAATTTATTTGCATCTTCACTATGCTGCATCACTAAAGAAGAAAGAACATTAAGATTATTAAATAGAAAGTGAGGATTTATTTGACTTTTTATTAATTGTAATTCTGCCTGTGCAGTAATACTTTTA
>JAYUJS010000341.1:0-1016 GCA_043765095.1 Ferruginibacter sp. | reverse complement strand
TATCAAACAACTGGTTTATTTCATTCAAACCACCTGTAAGTGTAGCATCTCCTTTTATCACTTTATTGCCATAAAATGCTGAAAATTGTTTGTCCTTTTTATCATGACGAGAAGGAAAGTAATAAGATTTGTAGGGAAGTGCTGGGTCAGTAATTGGTGTAAATACCTTATCAATTACAGTAGAAACAAGCGTAATTGGTGCAGCGTCATAATTATTTCCTACTCTATCATTAATATACCAGCCCGACAAAACTCTAGCAGCTGCTTTCACATCGTCTTCAGTATATTTAGAGTTAGGCCCTTTTCCTACACAGAAAAGCTCTTGTAACTCACGACCATAATTTTCATTTACATTTATACCTGTGCCACTACCATCGTTTGTATTACCATTTAGATAGTAAAGCATTCCAGGATTCAAAGTTACTTCTTTAACAAGCTCTTTAAAATTACCCACAGCATATTTTCGCATCAATGCTACATATCCATAACTCATTTGTGCATTGTTCACATCAATAGTTTCGGTAACAAGGTGATTATGCCAAAAAAGTGTCATTTTTTCACGCAAATTACGCTCTTGCTCTACCATTAACTGTGTCCACCAAGATTTTAGAGCATTCACTCTTCTGCCATCTGAGTTCAATGCAACACCTGGCTCTGTACGATAATTAGCCCAAGTTTCGCCCATTTTAAGCCCTTTCCAATTGGCATATTTTGTGGCTGTACTGGGTACGTCATAATCATCTTTAACGCCAATGATTACTTTATTATTTATAGGCGTAGTACCATCTTTCTCAAATAGTAATGCACCTGTTTTTGGGTCTTTGGCTTGTACAAATTTTAGATTACCCTTATCATCTTTTTTTTGTAATTTTGTAACAGGATCCATATCTGGCTCGTCACCTATTATCGGTGTCGAATAATTCTTCACAGGCGGCGCAGGTTGCGTAGCACTAACATTCAACAAAGCGGTAACTACTTCATCAAGTGTTTTGCCTTCAAAAGCCTTCATATCGGCT
>JAYUJS010000340.1:0-1017 GCA_043765095.1 Ferruginibacter sp. | reverse complement strand
CATTGTATATATTGTAGTCAAAAAGTAATAAAAAAATCCAGTTATACAAACTGGATTAAAATTAAGTAAAAGCGGTTTGTAGTTTTTGAGTAATTGTTTGTGCAAAAATTATAGTGGGAGAAAATATGAATAGTAATGCAAAAATACGCATCATTAAATTGTAAGTTTTTTGTAACAATATTTTTTATAAAAGAAATTAAATTACTAACTGCTTAATATTTTATTTCCAACAGCACATTGTAAACATTTTTTTTCATTACAATATTTATTTTTTAATTGTATTAAAGCTTGAGAATCGTATGCAGATTTATTTGATATTCCTAAATGTTCAAACCCAATTGTAATAGTATTCTTTTCAGGTAATAATTGTTCTGCCCATTTTAGTGCTTTGTTTTTATAATCTTCATTATTGTTGTACCAACCATAAGCATACAATACAGGTATTACAGTATTCACTATAATATTTTGTATCATTTGCTTACCCAAGTTTTTCTTTTTAAAACCTGTATTTTCTTCAAAAGTGTAATGGTAGTGCCAATAATCATTTGCCGTTACGTCAAACATTTTTTCAACAATTTTTACATTTTCAGCATCTTTTATTTTACTAAATAAGTGACTACTTTCATACACTAATACTGCCAATTGAGCTAGCCTGATAGTAGGAAAATTAGCTGGGCGCATTCTTAAAAAATAAATCGGAAAATGAGTTTCAACCAAATTATATTTCTTTTGCAAAAAACGAAACTCTTTTTGCAGCATTATTGGATAATCTTCCTTAAAATCTCCTTCCAATAAGCCACATTGCCCCATTATCAGAGCTTCTAAGGCTTGTAATTGATTTTTATGTTTGGCTAGAATATTTATAGAAACTGATCCTGCCATACTTTCAAAGGCATCTGTATTTATTTTTATACCAAAGTTTTTTGCAAGCATTAGCCAAAAAACTTCTTCCCAATGGTTATTATTTTTTTGCAATAATTGAAGTACATAGGTTGATTTTTCTTGTAATCTTTCAAT
>JAYUJS010000339.1:0-7955 GCA_043765095.1 Ferruginibacter sp. | reverse complement strand
CAGTAGAGGTTTGAGATTTAAAATCCGTTTCTCTAATTTCCAAATCATCTTCTTGCATTTTAAAACTATCTATACCGTGGTTTATTTGTGCATTACGTATTGAAGAAGTAAAATCTATCTGTTCCATACTATCCCCAAATTGAAATGGTCTTGTTTCTGGGTTTATTTCATCCCCACCGCCAGGTTGAAATGTTTGGTGGCTGCCTGATTTTGTTTTCTTAAGTTTTCCAAAAATTTCCTCTAAGCTGCTTTTTCTTATTGTCTGCTCTGTTTTTGCAGTTATTTTTATTTCCCCTGTGCCTTTATCTTCATCAATATACCCTTTCTTTTTTAAATCTTCCAAAAAATCTCCCATACCATATTCATCATTGGTAAGTTTGTACTCTTTATCTAATTCATTCATCCATTGCATGGCTTCTCCAAAATCACCACTTGTGTAAGTAAGCAATTGAGTAAACATTTTCATGAGCTTATCAAAACCCGTTGGCTCATTGTCTTTTGGGTTATATTTTGAAAAATTATGACCTAACATTATTTTGATTTTGAATTTTTAGAATTTAGTTGCTAAATGGACGAAGGACAAAGAACATCAGACAGCTAACGAAGCACAATAGATTTTGGATTAAAAAAGTATTTAGTAAATTAACTTTTTCTATTACAAATTTAATTTATGAAAATCACTTATTTATTGTTGGATCTGATTTTTTTTCAATTCCAATTAATTACTTTCTATTTACTATAACCCATTCATACTGCCCATTTACTTTTCCAATTTTTCAATCTTTACCAATCTACACGCAATTAACGAAACAAAACTTCTATTGGTTGCAAAAAAGCCCTATACTTGTGGTACAGGGCTCTAAATAAATTATAAAAAATTATTTTTGTACTCCATTTGTTTTTATAGTTGGCATTGCACCTTCTTTTGTTACAGGTGGAGCAATTTTAAATTGTGCCTCCATTTGCAGAAGCCCTTCCAATAGTTGTTTATTTCTACCCTCTTCTTGCCCAAGTGCTTCTTTCTTAATTTCTGGTAGGCTTTCATAATATGCTGCTTGTTCAGTCATATCTTTTTTTAATGCACCATTAATTTTTGTAGATAGTGTTGTATCTCCACACCTGTAAGAGGCTAATAGCATTTGTATAGAAAATTCATTTTGCTGTTGGTATCTGCTAGCCATTCCATAAGGCATATTTGCCTCAAGCATCATCTTATCACACTTGTTTAATAATTTTTTAGCTTCTTCCTTTTTATCTTCTGATAAGCTACTTGCAGCTTGAGCAAATGCTAGTCTTATACTATTTAAGTGTCTTCTATTTTCTTCATCAAAATAAGTACCTTGTAAATTTGCACCTCCAAAAGCAAATTTCTCCATCATAGTTTTACTTATTGTTTCTCTATTTACATCGTTATTAGCCACTGGTACAAGTCTGTACGAAAGCCCATCCATTCTTAAAAATGGTTTAAAACCCAAATCATCGTAAAGAGATGTAAAATAAATAGGACGTTTCCATTTGTTTGCTGCAATAATATTTAAAATAGCTGCATCGTTTTTGTACAAATAATTTTTGGGAATGTCAAAATTTAATTGAGTTAATACTGAATCACTTGCATTTACTGTACCATTCTGTTTTACCAAGTTTACATCTACAGGTACAAATACTTTTTTTGTAGGAAAAATATTATACCCATTCCTTTGGTCTGTTCTAGTTGGGTCATTACTGCCTCCAAAATCTTTCATCATAGTATACAAATCCATTGGTTTATTAGGGTCAATCCCCGCAATTGGTCCATTTACAGTTACATCCCTATTAGATCCTCTAATTTGTGCTGCACTCCATATAACATCTATAGAATCACTTTGGTTTACTTTATATCGAAGTTGGTTTATATACCAATCGGTACCTAGTAAGCTTGTGTTCATTACACGTATATCTGGGCGTATGCCTAGTACCTCTTGTGCATACCATAGTGGGTAAGTATCATTATCACCAAATGTAAATAGTATTGCATTAGGTGCACAACTTTCAAGGTAGTTTTTTGCAAGGTCTGGGGCCATTGTTTTTTGGCTTCTATCATGGTCATCCCACTCTTGGCTTGCCATTAATATTGGCACTGCAAGCAAACATAGCAAACCTGCTGCCATTGTAGCACTACGATAATTTTTTATGAAGCCGTTTAGCAGTTCTGCTACATACAATACACCAAGCCCTATCCATATTGCAAATACATAAAATGAGCCTACAAATGCATAATCTCTTTCTCTCGGTTGGTTGCCTGCCATATTTAAATAAAGCGAAATAGCTAAGCCAGTAAAAAAGAAAAACAATCCAACTACGAAAGCGTCTTTTTTATTGTATTTAATTTGAAATAGTAAGCCCATTATTCCTAAAATAAAAGGAAGCATATAGAGCTTATTGTTTGCTTTATTATTTTTTAAAGTATCTGGCATTTTACTTTGGTCTCCTAAGCGCATATTGTCTAAAAAGCCAATACCACTTTTCCAGTTACCATCTCTTACATTATTAATATTTACACCTTGTAAATCATTTTGCTTACCCGCAAAATTCCACATAAAATACCTAAAGTACATCCAGTTTATTTGATACTGTACAAAGAAGCTTATATTTTCTGCCATAGTAGGTGGCCGCTCGTAAGAGCCATCTTTATTTTTGCCAATACCAGCAAAATTTGCATAGTAATCAGCCCGGCCTTGGTCATTGCCTTGGTCCCACATTCTTGGGAATAAATGTTTATCTTCATTACCATAAACATATTCTAGCTTTTTCCCTTCTTTTAAATATTTTCCATCTGCTTTTACATAAGTATCTGTTACAATTTGGTCTTGTGCAGTAGCAGTAAAATCTTGACCGTATAATATAGGCCAATCACCATATTGTTCACGGCTTACATAGCTCATAAGGTTTACAGGGTTATCTACCTCCCCCATGTTTACAGATACATCTGCATTACTTCTTACCAATGTAGTGGAGTACGATACAAAGCAACCCAGCATTATAAATGCAAAACACCACATGCCAAGTTTTAATAAATTCCAGTTTTTATTATGTGCAATTCTTAATGTGAGCCATATTAACCCACCAATAAATACAAAGAAAAATAAGAAGCCAGAAAAATAAGGCAAGTTAAAATCATTTACAAACATAATATCAAAAGTGCCAGAACCCTTTACTGTCCATTGTATAAGCGCTTTTTGTGTAAAGCCAGTAATAACTATAGCAACTATAAATGCAAAGAAAGTTTTCCAAGGAGTTACTTCGTATCTATTGTAAAAATAAATCATTACAATAGCGGGTATGGTGAGTAAGTTTAATAAATGTACCCCAATAGACAAACCCATTAAGAAAAATATAGCCACAATCCATCTATCTGCTTTTGTAAAATGTCCTTTAACTCCTATCAATTTTTCTGCTATTACATCATCTTCCCATTTTAGCATCATCCAAAATAATAATGCAGTAAAAAAGGAGGCAAGTGCATACACTTCACCTTCAACCGCATCGTACCAAAATGTATCAGAAAAAGTGTATGCTAATGCTCCCACTACACCTGCGGCCATTATACCTACAAGCTTTCCACTATTAATTTCTTCTCCTACCTTGCTCAATAGTTTTTTGCCAAAATGTGTAATCGTCCAAAACAAAAATAAAATTGCAAAACCGCTAGATAAAGCACTCATTAAATTAATACCCGTAGCTGCAGTTTCAGGCCCAAATGGAGCCATAAATAACCTGCCAATTAATACAAAAAAAGGTGCACCTGGTGAGTGAGGTACTTGTAGCTTGAATGCGCTAGAGGCGAACTCTCCACAATCCCATAGACTACCATTTTTTTCCATTGTTAAAATATACACTGCACATGCAATGATACATACTAGCCAACCTGTGATGTTGTTAATGCGTTTATAGCTCATATTATAGTTAATTATAAGGTCGCAAATATAAGTATGTTTAGCCGTGGAAGGAAACGCAAAAGTATTTTTTGCAAATATTTTTGATTTGGTAGTATTGTGGTTGTAAAACAAGTGCAAACCTAAAAATCATCTTAAAAATTTTTTGCAATTTTTAAACTAATTATAAATAATATCCTATTTTAGTACAAAATTTAATTATGATAAAAAAAATGTTTTTACCCATTTTTGCGATGTTTTTTTTAGTATCATGCAAATCTAATAATGCTTTTAAATACAGCGAAGATTTTGTGGCAAGCGAGAAAAAATTAATTCCTAATATTGGGCTTACAGAAACTAATGTGGCAGGATATATTGCACGAGAGCATTATGATAGTGTAGCAATAGCAGCAAAGAAAATGGAAATTCAAATTGACTCTTTAATTGTTAACATGAAAGCTAAGCCTGCTCCTGAGGCCCAACTTGGCGAAAAATTTAAAGTAGATGTTATTAATTACTTTGTTTTTTTTAAAAGTGTTTATACCTCTTATATAAATTTTGGCAAAGCTGCAAGTGCTGACGAAAGAGCTCAGGAGTTAGTGAAATTGCAGCAAATAGTTTCTAATAAAGAAGTAGTAGTAAATGCGGTACAACAATCTCAAAGAGAATTTGCTAAGGCAAATGGATTTAGGTTGGGAAATAAATAAATAAAAAATTATTTTTATAATCAAAAACTAAATTTTTAAATTAAATATTTTTATAAATAGCAAGTTTAGGGTTGTTTGCCAATTATTCTCTCAAATAAATTTGTAAAAAATAAATTTGTATAAAAATGCAAGCGCAAATAAATTTTGATAGAATATCCACTGCTATTGATTATTTAAAAAATAAATTTTCTAACCAGCCTACTTTAGAAGATGCAGCAGCTTATGTAAATCTAAGCCCATTTTACTTTCAAAAAATGTTTACAGAATGGGCTGGGGTAAGCCAAAAAAAAAATTTACAATATATTTCTATTTCGTATGCAAAAAGTTTGTTAAAAGAAAAGCAAGTAACTTTATTTGGTGCTACTATAGATGTAGGATTATCAAACACAAGCAGATTACACAATCTTTTTGTAAATATAGAAGGAATGACGCCTGGTGAATATAAAAATGCAGGTGAAAATATAAATATTGAATATTGTTTTGGAATTACACATTTTGGCAAAGTAATAATCGCATCTACCCAAAAAGGAATATGCCATATTGCATTTATAAATGATGAAAAAGAAGCTATATTTTTTTTGCAAAAATTATTTTCAAAATCTACTTTGTTATTACATAAAAACGCTCAACATGAAAAAGTAATAAATTTTTTTGGAAATAATTTAAACCCAAAAGATAAAATAAAACTACACCTAAAGGGAACAGCATTTCAATTAAAAATTTGGGAATCATTGCTTACAATACCAATGGGGAGATTATCTACTTATGGTGCAATTGCAAAGGCAATACAAAACCCCAAAGCAGCAAGAGCCGTAGGTACAGCCATTAGCCATAATCCCATTGCATATTTAATACCATGCCATAGGGTTATACAAGCGTCAGGTATATTTGGCGGCTATATGTGGGGGGCAAAAAGAAAAGCGGCTATTATTGGGTGGGAAGCGGCACAAACGAGTTGAAGGTTGCAAAGTTGCAAATCGATGGTCTAAATTTAAAATCAGGAATATACGTCATGGTTCGTGACCTACGAATGGCTTTTAAGAAACCTAAAATCGTCATCCAAAATCAAAAATCTGAATGGACTTATTTAATGAAAATATTGGAGTAAATATTTTACCAATAGATGGAACAGTAATTTACTATGGCTCAATATTTACTCAAAAAGTAGCCAATGATTTTACAAAAAAAATATTAGAAAATATAGATTGGAAAAATGATGAACTAAAAATTTATGGAAAGCAAATTATTACCAAACGCAAAGTAGCTTGGTATGCAGATGATGGTATTTCTTACACTTACTCAAACATTACAAAAGTAGGGTTGCCTTGGACCAACGAGTTATTACAAATAAAAAAAATTGCAGAAGATAAAACGGGTTTTACTTTTAACTCTTGCCTACTCAATTTGTACCACGAAGGCAACGAAGGGATGGGCTGGCATAGTGATAATGAAAAAGAAATTGTGAAAGATAGTTGCATAGCTTCATTTAGTTTTGGTGCGGAAAGAAAATTTATGTTTAGGCATAATATAACAAAAGAAACGGTTGCTATTACCCTAGCTAGCGGTAGTTTACTTTGTATGCTAGATGAAACACAAACTCATTGGCAGCACCAACTTCCCAAATCTACAAAGATAAAAACTCCTAGAATAAATCTTACATTTAGAGTAATGCATTAGCTCCCTAAATCCCCCAAAATGGAGTTGTGTAGTCTCAAAATTAAAACCTCAATTGCTATAGTTTGGAATGAAATCCATTTCTACAAAATCGTTTTTTATTTTTTCAAATGCTTTGCAATAACTACCATTAGTAATTACTAAAATATTTGCTTGTACCAAACTATTATAATTAAGCACTTGCAATATTGCACTTTCAGTAAGTGGCACATTCATTTCTTTACATTCTACAATAATATATGGCAAACTATTTTTGTAAATAACAATATCAAATCTTTTCTTTACATCGCTCATTATTATTTGCTTTTCTACAACAATAAGCGAGGCAGGATATTTTAAAACCTCAGTTAAATATAATAAAAAATTTTGTCTTACCCATTCTTCTGGTGTTAACAAAAACCAACGTTTTCTAATTATACAAAAAATAATTTCCTTGTCGTTTTCAGTTTTTATTGTTGGTTTTTGGGTAGGGTAAATAATTTTTATCATAGCAAATAAGTGGTTGTAAAAATAGGTTGCAAAATTGTTAATTTATTATTATAAAAAAGTTGTGTTTTAAAACAGTATGCAAATAAAATATATTTTAAAAACATTTTTCGTATTTTTAATTGAATTATAAATTATGAAAACAAAAGAAGAAATTGTAGGAAACTGGCTACCACGCTACACTGGTAATGCCTTAGGAGATTTTGGAGAGTATATTTTGCTTACCAATTTTAGCAATTATGTAACTATGTTTGCTGAGTGGAACAAGGTAGAAGTTGTTGGAAAAGATAGGCCAATGCAGTGTGCCACTGCCAATAATATTACCATTATAAATTTTGGAATGGGTAGCCCAGGAGCGGCTACGATTATGGATTTGCTTACAGGCATAAAACCAAAAGCGGTACTTTTTTTAGGCAAATGCGGAGGTTTAAAAAAACGCAATAAAATTGGCGATTTAATTTTGCCCATAGCAGCTATAAGAGGTGAAGGTACAAGTAACGATTATTTTCCACCAGAAGTGCCTGCCATGCCAGCATTTGCGCTGCAAAAAGCCATATCAACCACCATAAGAGACTACGAAAAAGATTATTGGACGGGCACTTGCTACACTACCAACCGCCGTGTGTGGGAGCATGATGAAGTGTTTAAAGAATACCTTACCAAAGTGCGTGCTTATGCAATAGACATGGAAACTGCCACTATTTTTACTGTAGGTTTTTACAACAAAATACCCACAGGCGCATTGTTACTCGTAAGCGATAGCCCCATGGTGCCCGAAGGTGTAAAAACCGAAGCCAGCGATAAAGCCGTTACCACACAATTTGTAGAAGACCACCTTAAAATCGGAATCGATTCTTTAAAACAACTAATAAACCGTGGATTAACTGTGACGCATTTGCAGTTTTAATTTTTTAGTTTTATTTTTTTGTTTTTACAATCTAAAAGCCTTGATTGGGCTTCATTGGCGACGCTCCTTTCAAGAGTATAACTTTTTTCATTTTCTATAATTGTAGTAGAATGTGCAATAGATATTAGCGAAAATGATTTGGCATTAATAATTGTCCCAATTTGTGGGCTTTTTTTATTTTTGCAAAACAGATTTAGTGAGCGTAATTGCAAAGAAAATATCAAGAGAATTTTGGGAGGTTTATTCAAATTGTGAAGAGCAACTGAAATC
>JAYUJS010000338.1:0-2931 GCA_043765095.1 Ferruginibacter sp. | reverse complement strand
TCTCTATTTGCCTTTACTACTTCATGCTCCATTTCATCGCTTTTAAAAAACACTGCAGTTTGAGATTGTGGTTGTATGGTTTGCATATCTTCATTTTGATAAACCAATAATTGGCCCCCATCTGCTTCAAGCCAGTTATTGTTTAAATAGTTTATAATTGAATATTTTCTATTACTATCATTTTTAAATTGGTCTTTGTGCCGCTTGTAGCCAGCGCCTTGCCCATATACTGCGTAATGAAATTCGTATCCATTTATACCTGTGTAGCAAGTGCTGTTAAGCCGTTCAATAAAACTTTCTACTTGGTTTAAAAATTCTTGTTCAAAAATATTATCATGGCTTTTATCCATCCAATAAATTTTATCACCACGCATTTGCTGAGTAGTATCCATTATGGTTTCATTGCCCACGCCTGCATAAGTCATTAAATTATTTGCTTGCAAGTGTTTTATATTTTCTTGTAAACCGTTGGATAAATCTTTGCTTAAAAAATTAATGTCTATACCTATATTATTTTCTAAAAAACTATCTATAAGTAGGTCGTGTGGGTTGTGCATGTATGTAAAAAAGAAAACAAGATAGTGTAGTTATGTCATTAAAACAGATAAGTCGCTTCATTTTCATAAAGCGACTTATCATTTTGACAAGGAGGAAATAAATTTATTATTGTGGCAAAAGTACTTTATCAATTACCTGTATCACACCATTGGTCGCCAATAAATCGGCAGGTGTAATTTTCGAATACGTATTATTTGCATCACCTTTTACAAAGCCACTATTATAGCCAAGTATGGTAGTTATTTTATTATTAGGTGCTGCTGCAAGCGTTGTTACTCTTTTAAATATGCCAAAGTCCCACGCAAAATATCTACTAGATATAACATGGTATTTTAAAATATTTGCTAATGCTGCTATTTGCGTTGGGTTTGTAATACTATTAATATTTGCTTTACTATTAAACGGAGCTGGCAACTGTGCAAATGCAGTATTGGTAGGTGCAAAAACCGTAAAATCTCCACTGCCTGTAAACACCGAAACCAAACTTGCTTTTGCTAATGCGGCAACCAATATTGAAAAATTTGAAGTGTCGGCAACTGCAATGCCTGCTACTGTTTTTGTTGGAAAAATTAAAACTTTATTAATAACATGAATAACACCGTTGCTCGCTTTTATATTGGCAAAAATAACATCGCTGCTACCGTTTACTTTTATAAAACCAAATGTTTTAGAAAAATAAATAGTGTTATCATTAGCTGTACCAGCGGGCTTTATGGTTGTTAAGCTGCTGCGTCCATCTGCTATTTGGTTTGCTTTTACTTTTGTGCCTAATACGTGGTACAATAATACAGATTTTAAAAATGCAATATTAGCTACACTAGTAATGCCCGCTATATTTGCAGCATTGTTAAAAGGTGCTGGTAATTGTGCAAAAGCATCGTTGGTAGGTGCAAATACAGTAAGTTTAGCATCTTCGTTAGATAAAGCTGTAGCCAAGCCAGTTTTTACAACTGCAGCTACTAAACTAGAAAAATGAGGATTGGCAATGGCTATTTCTACAATATTTTTTTTTGGCCCTTTTTCAAAATCAGTTTCACTAGTTTCTGTAAAACCCAATGCAGTTGCTTCTTTATTTGCATTTGCTGGTACTAATTGTTCTAAAGCCATTGCAGAAGTCGCTGCTTTTTGACCAGTAAGGTCATTATCAAGAGGTTGCTGTTGAGATAAATCTTGGTTTTTTTTACACGCAGTAAATAAAATACCTGTAAAAAATACGATGGCAATTGCTCTAGCAATTTTACGCCATTTGAATGATTGTGTTTGCATAATTATAATTTTTAAATTTTTTATGATAGTGCAAACACAGAGCCAAGTTAATTTTTATGTGTATAAATTTTGCTTAAACTGCTAAAATGTTGAGTGAACTGCAATAATTTAAGCTTGTATTGTAAACAGATTAATAAATTATTAAGTTTGAAAAAACTATGTATAATTTTAATTCAATTTCTAGGTAAAAAATTAACTAAACCTAATTTGACATTTAGTATTTGAAAATTTTGTGTTTTAACAAAATTTAAAGAGAATTTTAAACCTAAGTTAAGATTTTTTATTATCAACAAAATATTATAATTTACAACTTTAAAAAATAAACATGAAAAAAAGTATAATATTATCTCTGTTTTTGCTAGCAATAACAATTACGAGTGTAAAAGCACAACAAGTTACAACAGATGTAGCAAGTGAAAAACTTGCACCTAATGCATTATCAAAAATAGCATTGCTTAAGTTATCTGCTGCTGGTTTTTCAAATGAAATATTGGGCAAAGCATACCCTATTTTTTCTGAATATTATACCTATTTGCAATCAGCTATACCTGAAGATAAAATTAAAATAGTAGCCAAAAGAGATGATAATTTAAAAAATATTTTTACAGAAGCACAAATGGTAACTTGGAAAAATACGGTGGAGCCTGCCTTGCTGCCCGGAAAGTAAATTAGTTTCAAAACGATATTGTAAAAGCCTTCAAATGTTTGTGAGGGCTTTTGTTTTTTTAATATTATAGAATTATTTTTTACAAAAACAAATACTAGCCTATTGCACCTTCGCTCAAAGCCTCATCAATCCTACCTTTAAGCGTTTTATAATCTGTATACCCTCTTGCTACCAAATGAAATTTTGTATCTCCAGTTTGTATAAATACGCTTGGGTAGCCTGTAACTTGTAATTGCTTCATTAATGCAAATTCGTAATAAGCCATTTCTTTGTACTCATCACTTTTAAGTTTATCATAAAACGTTTCGGCTTGAATGCTATATTTTTCTAGTAAGTGCCTATACGCTTCATCGTCTGTTAAATCTCTGCCTTCATTGTGCAAAGCATTTTGTAAATCAGCAGCAAATTCTACGGAGCGTTTAGGATAAAATTCTTTAAAC
>JAYUJS010000337.1:0-7988 GCA_043765095.1 Ferruginibacter sp. | reverse complement strand
GTATAAGATTTGGTATAAGTGAGCAAAGCAATATCCTAGTACTTTTAAACAAAAAAAACATACAAATTGCTATTAGTAAAAATGCCCAAAATATGCTTTCCTTTAAACCATTTATTATAAATCTACTGCCCTCTAAAAACGTAATACTTGTACCTGTAAAGGTTATATTATAGCTTGTATCAAATAATTCTTTGCTTCTATTTTCTATTTTGGTAAGTATGGTTGGTAGTTTAAGCGTTCCCACATCTGCCATGTTCACACTTATTCGGGTGCTTTGGCTAGCGCTATCCATAAAGGAGCGAAGTGTTTTTGTAAAACCACTCTCTTTGCTGCTAGTATCTCTGCTTGGGCGAAGGTATTCGCCTACAAATGCTCCATCAAAATTATTTGGTAGCATGTAATTACTGCTATCACCTTCATAAAAACCTTGCTTTGCAAACTTTAATCCCTCTGCCAAACTTATTGGAAAATTTGTTTCCTTTTGTTCTCCTATAAATTGTGCAAGTGAGTCCACTTTTTCAAAAATTTGCAATGCTTTCATTCCACTTAGCCCCCTTCTCTTTTTTGTATCTATCACTATTTCTAATGGCATTATACCTTTAAAGTTTTTTTCAAAATATTGTAAATCGGTAAAAATTTTATCTTTCTTAGGTAAGTCATCTACAATATGCGCTTCCGTTTTTAATTGAAATATACCCACTGTTGCAATTAATAAAACAACAACTGTAACTATTAACACCTGCTTTTTATAAATAAAAATCCATTTTTCTAATGTATTTAAAACAGCTTCTACAGTTTTGTTGTACAAATATTTTAATTGGTTTTTGCCTGGCGTTGGTAACAAACTAAGTGTAGCAGGTAGCAAAATAAATGATACCACAAATATCATCATTATGCTTATACCTGCCACTACTCCAAACTCTTTAAGCACGGCACTATTTGTAAATGCAAATACCGCAAACCCAATGGCAGCAGTTATATTACAAAATAAAGTAACCACCCCCATTTTACTTACCATGGCTACCAAGGCATTATTTTTCTTTTCTGCAACCGCTGCATTGCTATTGTCTTTTACGAGCGAAGTGTGATATTTGTTTATAAAATAAATACAATTTGGTATGCCAATAACTACTACTAGGGAAGGTATTAAAGCCGTGAGTAAAGTAATTTCATAGCCGCATAAATATATTGTGGCTACTGCAAATACAACGCCTATCAATACTACAGCCACCGATAATAGAGTAGTACTTATTGAGCGAAAGAAAATTAATAAAATAAGTACGCTTAGCCCTAGCGATGCAAACAAAAAAAGTTTCATTTCTTTTTGTATTCTATCTGCCACTATGGTGCGTATTAAGGGTAAGCCACTTGCATATGTTTTTATACCTGTTGCTTTTTCAAAAAAATTTATTTGCTCATTTATACTCGCTACAACAACACTACGCTCTTTTGTTTTTAATATATCTTTATTTATTCTTACTGCCATTAAGTAGCTATTTGTAGCATTGTTGTAAAGCCTATTTTTATAAAAAGGAAGGCTATTAAATGTAGCAGTTGCTGTATCTAAAGCTGCTTGATTGTTTATATTTTCTGCAAATATTTTTATGGTTTTTAATTTTTCACCAGCAGAGTCTTTCACCAAATTAAAAGCGGTGGGTATGCTTAATACATCTTCTACACCTGCCACTTTTTTTAAAGCAGATGTAAGTTTTTGATATGGAGAAAATATATATAAATCATAAAACCTTTTTGTACTAATACCAATCACGAGTGTGTTTCCATCATCTCCAAATTTTTGTTTAAAAGATTGGTATTCGATATATTTAGCATTGTCAGTAGGTACGGCTTTAGAAAATTCGTAGCTCAGTTTAACCTTGCTGGCGTAAAAACTCATTACAACTGTTGTAATAAATAAAAATGCTAAACAAATATATTTATGTTTAATTACAGCTTTTGCTAGTTGTTGCCACATTGTTTTTTAATTTGTGCAAAGAAAGAAAAAATAATTGTAAAAGAGCGATAGATAAAAGGAGCTAATAGAAAAGGAGAAAATGGAGGAAAGGGGAAAGCTAAGAAAGGGTGAGAGACTAAGAGAAAAATGGGAAAAAAGATGCTGAAAAATGTAAGGTGAGAAAATAGAAATTGGAAAAAGCTATAAGAAAAAGGAGAAAAAGAAAACATACTTATTAAAATCTTTTTGCAGAAATAAATTTACATAAATGTGTACATTAATTTTGCTTTAAATATAAAATGCCATACTTTAAGGTGTGGCATTTTATATTTTATTTCAAAAAAATTATTTATCTCCTTCCATCCAACAAATCTCCCAGCCCTCCTAAAATACTTCCTTCCTCTCTTCGCCCTGCCCCGCCACCACTGTATTGCATAAGCCTGCCTGCTAATCTACTAATAGGCAAAGACTGTATCCAAACTTTACCAGGTCCACGTAAGGTTGCAAAAAAAAGTCCTTCGCCCCCAAACATCCAATTTTTAATCCCTTTTACAAATTCAATATCAAAATCAATGCCTGCAGTATAAGCAACCACACAACCGGTATCAATTTTGAGCACATCGCCTGCTTGTAGCGTACGCTCCGTTACATACCCGCCTGCGTGTACGAAAGCAAGCCCATCTCCTTCTAGCTTTTGCATTATAAAACCTTCGCCACCAAAAATGCCTGTACCCAATTTTCTTTGAAACTCTATCCCCACACTTACGCCCTTAGCAGCACATAAAAATGCATCTTTTTGTGCTATTATTTTTCCATTTAGTTTGGCTAGGTCTAGTGCTATTATTTTACCAGTATATGGTGCTGCGAAACTTATGCGTTTTTTTCCTTGCCCAACGTTGGTAAAGGCTGTCATAAATAAATTTTCACCAACCAATAATCTTTTACCAGCACTCATTATTTTGCCAAAAAAACCGCCCGTATTGTCGTTTTGAGAGCCATCTCCAAAAATGGTATTCATTTGTATACCATCGTCCATCATCATAAAGCCTCCTGGCTCACCTATTACGGTTTCTTGTGGGTCAAGCTCTACTTCTACATATTGGAGTTCTTCACCAAATATTTTATAATCTACTTCGTGGTTTGATAGCATAATAGTAATTTTTATAAAAGTAATAAATGAAAATGTATTATCGTAATCTTTATCTTTGAAAAAATAATTTTTATGAAAAACTTAGCTTCTATTTTTTTATTTCTTTCTCTATCCATAAATAACTTGTTTGCTCAAATAATAGCTACATCAGCTATACCCGCAGTTGATAAATCTGCAATGGATATGAGTACCTACCCTGCAAACTACCCATTATTAAAAATACAAGATAAAGCTACTGAACCATTGGCAGCAAGAATAATTTATAGCAGACCATTAAAAAGCGGTCGTGTAATATTTGGAGAATTATTAGAATATAATAAAGTGTGGCGCTTTGGTGCAAATGAAAATACAGAAATAGAATTTTTTAGGGATGTTAAAATAAATAATGCAAAAATAAAAAAAGGAAGGTACTCACTTTTTGCAATTCCTAATAAAGATAAATGGACAATTATCATCAATAAAGATTTGAATACATGGGGTTCTTTTAAATACGATAGCCTAAAAGATATTGTAAAAGTAGATGTGCCATTGCAAAAGGTAATGGATATAGCAGATGCATTTTATATTTATTTTGATAAAACAATTAAAGGTTTTTCTATGAATGCAGGGTGGGATGATGTGAAGATTTCACTACCAATAAATTTCTAAAAATTCTAATTCAAATAAAAGTTAATTAGCTAATAATTTCATTGGCAAATTGGCTAATTTTATCATTGGCTAATTTTTTTGTATGTGTGGTATTGCAGGTATAATTTCTCAAAACAAAGCATTGGTACACCCTCGTAATTTAAAAACAATGAGCTATGTACTAGCACACCGTGGGCCTGATGGTGAGGGGCAATGGATAAATGCTAGCAATAACGTAGGGCTTGCACATAGAAGGCTTGCTATAATTGACCTTTCAAATGCTGCTGCCCAACCCATGCATTATGCAGATAGGTATAGCATAACCTATAATGGCGAAATATATAATTACAAAGAATTAAAAATAGACCTACAAAAAGTAGGATACCATTTTAACACAGAAAGTGATACAGAAGTAATAATAGCTGCGTATGATTTTTACAAAAATGATTGTGTTAAATATTTTGATGGCATGTTTTCATTTGCCATTTGGGATGAAAAAATGCAGGAGCTTTTTTGCGCTAGAGACATTTTTGGTGAAAAACCATTTTATTATTTTTTAGACAATGAAGCTTTTGCTTTTGCAAGCGAAATGAAAGCTTTGTGGGGAATAGGTATAAATAAAATAGCAGACGAAAAAATGCTGCTTAATTTTTTAGGAAATGGGCAAGTACAATCTGCCAATAATAAATCACAAACATTTTTTAAAAATATATTGGCTTTGCCGCCTGCACATATTGGTACTTTTTCTTTACAAAAAATGAAATTTAATATTGCAAGATTTACAAATATTGATAAAGATAGCAGTATAAAAGTTTCTGAAAAAGATGCAATAGAAAAATTAGAAATATTACTTCAAAATTCTATATCAAAAAGATTAAAAAGTGATGTGCCTGTGGGTACAAGCCTAAGTGGGGGTGTTGATAGTAGCACTATTGCCTACTTTGTAAACAAACAAAAAAGTACACAAAATTTCAAAACATTTTCTGCCATTTTTCCAGGGTTCGAAAAAGATGAAAGTATCTTTATTAATGAACTTGTGCAAAGTATTAATGGTGAAAATTACACAACATCTCCCACAGCTATTGATTTACTAAAAGATTTTGATAAAATATGTTATCACCAAGAAGAGCCATTTGCATCTAGCAGCATCTATGCACAATACAAAGTATACGAACTAGCAAAAAAGCACAATGTGAAAGTATTGCTTGATGGGCAAGGTGCTGATGAAATATTAGGCGGCTATACAAAATATATACATTGGTATTTGCAAGAACTTGTGTGGCATTACAAATACAATAAAACAATAAAAGAAAGAAAAGCATTTTTAAAAAATAATGTAACTGTAAACTTTGGAATAAAAAATATTTTTGCCACTTACTTACCTGCTCATGCTGCCATGATATTGGAAAGGAAAGTATTTAGTAAAGTAACATATAATACTAATATAAACAATGACTATTTACATGCAATTAAAGGAAGAGAATGGCAAGGAATATATAAACCTAGTGTGTGTAAATTAAACGATTTATTATATCACAACACAATGGAAAATGGTTTGGAAGAACTGCTTAGGTACGCTGATAGAAATAGTATGGCGCATGGTGTAGAAGTAAGATTGCCATTTTTAAATAAAGAATTGGTACAATTTATTTTTTCATTACCCTCTACTTTAAAAATGAAAAATGGTTTTACAAAATATATTTTGAGAAAAACGATGCAAAATAAAGTGCCTGAAAATATTTTGTGGAATATGAATAAAATAGGCTTTGAAACCCCACAAAAGTTATGGATGGAAAATAAAAGTATGCAAGATAAAATACAAGATGCCAAACAAAAGTTAGTAAATGAAAAAATATTAAAACCAATTGTTTTAAACCAACTAGTAAAAGCAACAGCTGTGCATGACTTCCAAAATGATGATTGGAAGTATTTAAGTTTGGCAGCAGTTTTATAAAACAATTTTACTATAAAAATCTTATCCTAATTTTGTTGCAACAAAATTATAAAAGTACATGAGCAATACAACACATAAAGCAGCTACAAAATTTATACATGCAGGTACTGTGCCTGACCCTAGTACGGGCGCTATTATGACGCCTATATACCAAACCAGCACCTATGTACAAAGTGCACCAGGCATAAACCAAGGATATGAGTATGCTCGGAGCCAAAACCCTACTCGTAAGGCTTTGGAAGATGCACTAGCAGTAATTGAAAATGGAAAATACGGACTTGCTTTTGGAAGTGGAGTAGCAGCTACAGATGCAGTTATAAAATTGTTGAACCCCGGCGATGAAGTAATATGTGCTAATGATATGTATGGCGGTACGTATCGTTTATTTACCAAAATTTTTCAAAAATTTGGTATTAAATTTATTTATGTAGATACCACAAATGTTGAAAATATACAAGCGGCTGTTACAATAAAAACCAAATTAATTTGGATTGAAACACCTACCAATCCTTTGATGAACATTACAGATATTGAAGCAGTAGCTCATATATCAAAAGCAGCAGGGGCATGGCTTTGTGTAGATAACACTTTTGCATCTCCCTACTTGCAAAACCCGCTTGACCTTGGTGCAGATATTGTAATGCATAGTGCTACAAAATACCTTGGTGGACATAGCGATGTAATACAAGGTGCATTAATGATGAATGATGATAGCCTGCGTGAACAACTTTATTTTATACAAAAAAGCTGTGGGGCAGTGCCAGGGCCAATGGATTGTTTTTTAGTATTGCGTGGTATAAAAACTTTAGCAGTGCGTATGAAACAGCATTGTGAAAATGGTAGAATAATTGCCAATTATTTGCGCAGCAATGCCAAGGTAGAAAAAGTATATTGGTGTGGTTTTGAAGATAGTCAAAATCATTCTATTGCTAAAAAGCAAATGAGAGATTTTGGTGGTATGATAAGTTTTATATTAAAAGATGATACCATAGAAGCTGCAACAAAGGTATTAACAGCTACCAAGTTGTTTGCATTAGCAGAAAGCCTGGGAGGTGTAGAAAGCCTCATTAACCACCCTGCAAGTATGACACATGCAAGCATACCAAGAGAAAAAAGAATTGCAAATGGTTTATCTGATGGATTGATAAGACTAAGTGTGGGTATTGAAGATGCAGAGGATTTGGTGGAAGATTTAAGGGTGGCGATTGGGTAGTTAAATTGTAAAATTGTTACATTGATAAATTAGTTAGGTAAGTAACATTTTTTGTAATTTTACTACAAAGTAAAAGTTATGTCATACAATACATATGAATTATTGAAGCTGCCAGTTATAGAAAGATATGATATCGCATTAGCATTATGGGAGAGTTTTGAAGATGAAGATATACCAGCAAACGAAGAAGAAGTGATTGCAGAACAACGAAATTAAGAATATTTTAAAAATCCTAATTCAGGAATGTCATGGCATGAATGTAGAAAAAAATTAAATTTGAATATTGGTTTTAAATTAATTGTAGAACCTATTGTATGGCAAGATATTGATGAAGCTATTGAATGGTATAAAATCGAAACTTTCGTATTAGAAGAATATTTTCTAAAGAATTTTGAATTTGCAAAAGATAAGATTTTGTTACATCCACAAATTCACACACAGGTAACACATTATGTTAGAAGAATGATCCATAACACTTTTCATTATTAAATATTATATCATTTTACAGAAGATATGGTTTAAATTCTTGCGGTTATTCATACAAAAAGAAGCAATAAATTTATTAAGAAGAAATTAAGTACGTTTAAAAATAGATATTGTTAAATAAAAAAATAATAGATTTCTTAAACAAAAAGGTTGATGAATATAATCAACCTTTTTTTATTGATGCAGACCCCATCTGTATACCGCATGCATTTACCAAAAAGCAAGATATAGAAATAGCAGGTTTTTTTGCAGCCATTTTTGCTTGGGGCAATCGTACAACCATCATCAATAAAAGCAAAGAGTTGATGGGGCTGATGGATAATGATCCACACCATTTTTGTTTGAACCATCAAGAGAATGATCTAAAAAATTTATTACATTTTAAGCATCGTACTTTTAACCCTACAGATGTTTTGTACTTTATAGATTTTTTTAAACATCATTATAGCAATAATATTTCGCTTGAAAATGCTTTTACCCTTGGTATGAAAAAAGCTGATGAAAATATTGAGAATGGATTGAACGGATTTTACCACTATTTTTTTTCGCTGGAAAATGTACCTAAGCGAACAATGAAACATATAGCAAGCCCTGCAAAAAAAGCTAC
>JAYUJS010000336.1:0-1023 GCA_043765095.1 Ferruginibacter sp. | reverse complement strand
CATTGGTAAATCATATTTTGGTATCCAACCAAGTTTTGTATTTGCTTTGGTAGCATCACCAATTAATAATTCAACTTCTGCAGGCCTAAAATATCGTGCATGTATACCTATAACCTGTTTGCCCATTTCTAAATAGTACAAAGGGTTACTGCAAGATTTTATAAATACTTTTTCATTTATTCCTTCGCCCTTAAAATCAAGTGTAATGCCAATTTCTGCAAATGCCATTATAATAAAATCTCTAATGGTAGTAGTAATGCCAGTAGCTAAAACAAAATCTTCTGGTGTCTCATGTTGTAGCATTCTCCACATGCCTTCTACATAATCTTTAGCATGCCCCCAGTCTCTTTTGGCATCAAGGTTTCCAAGCATCAATGGGTCACTATCTAAGCCAAGTGCAATTCTACTAATGCCTATGGTTATTTTACGTGTAACAAAACTTTCGCCTCTCAAAGGGCTTTCATGGTTAAACAAAATACCATTTACGGCAAACATGTCGTAAGCTTCTCTATAATTGACCGTAATCCAATAGCCATATAATTTTGCCACTCCATAAGGCGAGCGAGGGTAAAAAGGGGTGCTTTCTTTTTGTGGAATTTCTTGCACCAATCCATAAAGCTCCGACGTAGATGCTTGGTAAAATTTAGTTTTTTTTGTAAGCCCTAAAATTCTAATGGCTTCTAAAATTCTTAAAACGCCTATTCCATCAGAGTTTGCTGTGTATTCAGGGGTTTCAAAGCTTACCTGCACGTGGCTTTGTGCACCTAGGTTATAAATCTCATCTGGTTGTGTTTGTTGTATAATTCTAACTAAGCTACTACTATCTGTTAAGTCTCCATAATGCAAATGAAACCTATCGGCAATTGATTTATCAAAGATGAGGTTGTCAATTCTATCAGTATTCATTAAAGAGCTACGGCGTTTTATACCATGCACCATGTAGCCTTTTTCTAGTAATAATTCTGCTAAATATGCGCCATCTTGCCCTGTAATGCCTGTTATTAATGCTGTTTTCATTCAGTT
>JAYUJS010000335.1:0-1025 GCA_043765095.1 Ferruginibacter sp. | reverse complement strand
TAAGTTTCTACTCTATCTTTTTCTTGTGGGGTTAATAATTTTTCGTAATAAATAGCATCATGTAGGGAGTAACCTAAAGAAGCTATATTATAATTTGTAGGAAATAAATGATTATTAGGTGCTACATCATCATATGAACCTCTAAGTGACAAATCATTATGATAACTTTGAGCAATTGCATTATCGCCGGCATAATGATAGTTTAGTCCTGTACTTCCTAATGGTGTGCCTAAAGTTCCATTCATACCTGTAGAGTCTCTAAAATAAGGATACACCCTACCTGCATCACAAGCAGCTGGCCAGTTAGAAAATGCCATTGACCATGTGGTTTGGTAATTTCTTTTAGCCGCCATTGGAAAATTAGAGGTCATTAAGCGTTGTCCTAATGAACAATCTGTATTACCTTCTATTACAGTTCCTGCTGTTTTGCCAGCTGCATAATACCCACTATATACTTGAAAGCCAGGCAGATTTCCCCTATAACCAGCACTCCAAACTTGTGAATTTATACCCAACGCACCAACAATAGGATGAGCTGTAGAAGCAAATGCGGTAGCAGTATCAGCAAAGTTTACCGTATTATTTGGGGTATTATTACTAACTCTTGTAAGTAAATTGGTAAAAACAAAGCCTGGTGCATCTGTAGCCCCAAAATCAATTGTTGGATTAAAATTGCTAGCAGCAGTAGGTGCAGCAAAAATACCTTGGTAGGTTGCATTGTTATATGCTGCAGAGCCTCCATCGAGCAAACCATACCTCCAATAACCATCTGGTAATCCAGATAAATTTTGAACTCTGCGTATTGGTTGACCATAAACTGCATCGGTAAGTGTGGCAGTAGTTGTATCGCTATACACTTTACCATTTTGTGCCCTTATCCAAGCTGTATAACCTGTAACACCACCTGGGGCACAATTGGCTCCTTTGCCTACAACTGCAAAATATTGAGTTAATAAACTACCACAGGTTGTACTTGCGTTACTTGCACCCATACAAAAATTTATAGTTGCTGTATATTTACTACC
>JAYUJS010000334.1:0-8005 GCA_043765095.1 Ferruginibacter sp. | reverse complement strand
CTAGCATTCTATCTGCTAGTTGAGATAAATATTGGTTTAGTATATTTATTTAATAAAATATAAGGCTTTTCTTTTACTTTGTAAATATACTTTCTTTACTAATTGAGATTTATAAAATAGTAGCAAAATTTTCAATTTGAAAATTGGGATCTGTTTATCCTTAAAATTTACCGTTTAGCTAATAACGTTGTAATGATTGAATTTCTTAAAATGCTTTCCCTATTTTTACTTTTATAAAAGATTAAGCATATGAAATATATTCCATTTATTGCAATATTACTTTTTGCTACTGCATGCAATCAAATAAAAGGTAGTGGTCACATCATTACCGAATCAAGAAATGTAAGTCCTTTTGCTTCCGTAAAAGTTTCTAACTCTATTAACGTAGATGTTCAGCAAGGAGCTACTGCTTATGTACTAGTGGAAGGAGATGATAATGTAATAAAGTATGTGCAAACAAAAGTAGAAAATGGTAAATTAATAATTGGATATGATGGAGGACACAATTTTAGCAGAGTAACAATAAACGTACATGTTACTTCCCCAGCACTCAATGGTTTTGAAGCATCTTCCTCTGCGGATATTACGGGCAATGGTCAAATAGTTTCTGCTAGTAAAATTGATGTAGATGCTAGTAGTTCTGCAAGTATAAATTTAAAATTAGATGCTCCCTTTGTGAATGTTGATGCAAGTAGTAGCGCTGATGTTACTATTGCTGGCCGTGCAAAAGAAGTAAGTAGCAAAGCTAGTAGCAGTGCAGATATTGATATGTTTGGACTTTTAGCCGAAACAGCTACCGCTACTGCTAGTAGTAGTGCCACCATTAATATATTTGCAAGTGTAAAGCTAAATGCAACAGCTAATAGCTCAGGGGATATTAATTATACAGGAGGTGTTAAAGAAGTAAATAAATCTGTAAGTAGCAGTGGTTCTGTAGAACCAAAATAAGTATAATTATTCTTATAAAAAATGGCTAGTCTAATATTTTAGATTAGCCATTTTTGTTGTCAAATAAAGTTTTGTATCGCTCGTTTACAAGCAACCTAAATGATATTTTCATCTCATTACTTAAAAAACTTTTTTCTAATTTTTCAAACATAGGTTTTCTGCAAGTATAAAAGTTTTCTAAAGTATTGTCTAAAACTTTTTTTGATAATCCACTTGTTTCAAAGGCTACTAAAAAATCGTTGTATTTTAGTTTTCTTTTTTTGCCATTTAAAGTAAGTGCAAGTTCTTCTTTATCTGCTGGGTTTACAAGTGCTGTAGCTAGCAAATCATAAGCTGGGCATAATGTGTAGCCTAGCTCGGGTTTTTCTAACAGACTAAAGTTTTTTAAATGCATATCTGCATTGCCCGTAAAAAAACTAAACAGCACTACTTCAAAAAAATTACTTACATCCAATAGAGGTGTAGCACTATATTTTAAAAGTATTTTAGCAACTTGCTCATGGCTACCTTTATATTTATCCTCTGTCAATCGTTCAGTAAGTTGGCACATATCTTCCATGTGTAGCTTCTCTTTTTTTGTTCTATCTACTCGCTTAGTTACATAACACAAGGTATCATCTTGCAATCTTACAAGGCTGTGTGGTACAGTATTTAGCCCGCATACATCTGCAAGGTGCATAGTTGCACTTTCTACCTCTGGTAAATGTGCATAATATTCTGATGGTGGTTTTAGTATATAATCTCCATACAAGCCTACTACGGTTAATTTTTTTACGATATTTTTTTCTTCTTTTCGATGCATGCTTAGTGATAGCTTTGCTTGTACGCCTGTTACTGCCATTTGGCTGCTTAGTATTTGGTTGGCTAGTTTTTCTAAATCTTCTTTGTTGTATTCTAGTAAAGGCGTTTCTAATTGTCCAAAAAACTTTTTGTTACATGCTTGATGAAAATTTGAGTTTTCATTTTCCAATGGCTCATAACAAAACAAACATTTATTTTTTGCATGCGCATACAAATCTCCTTCTGCTACCATCCTCAGTTCTGTTTCTTCAAAATTATATGTTTGTTTATATTTTTTCATTAATTGCTATTATGCTTACTGCTCCTATACAATTTTTGCAAAAAGTAAGTAGCAATCCCATTCTATCTTTTTCGTTTAGCTTCCAATTTTTTTCTGCTATATCAAGTAGCCAACCTTCTGGTATTAGTCCATCAAAAAATGGAAAGAGTACATTACTTTCAAATATTTTATTTTGCAATGGTAATGTACTACTCACCGCTTGTGCAGATTGGTTTTGCAAATATGTATTGGTATATGCAAATGCATAACCTGTTGCAACTTCTTCTAAAAAGCCGGCTAAATTTTCTTTCATATACACTTGTGCTTTTCTAGCCATTGCTTATTAATTTTTCTCTATCCATGTTATTTGCAGCTAGCTCAGCACCAAATAGTTTTAACACATCATTTACTTTATCCATTCGCAAACTCATTTTGCCTTGCTCCATATCTCTTACAAACCTCAAGCCTACGCCTGCTTTATCTGCTAATTCTATTTGTGTTATGTTTATTAGTTTACGCTTTTGTTTAACAAATAGTGCAAGATTATTTCCTTTTTTTTTATTCATATTTTATACCTTTATGCGTATATAATTTTAATATTATTGTAAAAATATATTTTTTATAGTATAAATTTCAATTTTATTTATATTTTATACCTTTTATAGTATAATTTTTAAATTATTAAATATTTTATACCTTATGTAGTATAATATACGTATTTATTTTGCTTTACAAAGCTCCATAGGTTTTACCTGTGAATACTAAAGGTAAATTATTTCGTGGATTTATATTTGTACTATAATTTAAAAAATGATAGTTTTTAACCTTTTATTACACAATCTCTGAGTTAATCAATTGCATAAAAAAGCTGAAAAAAGATGTGAAGATGAGCCTAGCCCTGATGGAAAGTAGTAGCTGCCGCATAAAAATACTGCAAATTATTATACACTTTCGGCGGCACGACTACGGACAGCAGGGGAACAAATGTTTAGTAGGAATAAAACTGTTGATGCTTCTAAAAAATATTTTTATTTTAGTGAATACCAAAAAATTTTAAAAAATAAAGGGTCTTTGTATTTTTAAAAAATAGTTTTTTCAAAATCATTTATTTTCTTGCGCACACTCTCTGCACCTTGGCTCATAAATATCTTTTTCGCCAAGCAATACTTGTCCGCCTGTGGCTATTTTTCGGTAAGAAATGCTGGCCATGCCTCCACATTTCATACACACGGCATGTAGTTTTGTAATGTAATCTGCTACGGCCAGTAGGTTTGGCATTTGCCCAAATGGTTTGCCTAAATAATCCATATCTAGCCCAGCTACAATTACTCTTATACCTTTAAGTGATAGTTGCTCACATACAAATGCAATTTCTTCGTCAAAAAATTGTGCTTCATCTATGCCTACAACATCTACTCCTTCTGTCATTAATAAAATAGCATGTGCATTTTCTACTGGGGTGCTGTGTATAGAATTTGTATCGTGGCTTACAATCTTTACCTCATCATAACGTACGTCTATAGCGGGTTTAAAAATTTCTACTTTTAAGTTTGCAATTTTTACTCTTTTTAATCTGCGTATTAATTCTTCTGTTTTTCCGCTAAACATGCTACCGCAAATTACTTCTATCCATCCTTTTCTTTCGCCACGCAAATTTGGTTCTATAAACATTGTAGTTTTTTATAATTGAGATGCGTAACTTTAGCGCATGTTTGCAAAGATTATGTATAATAATTAAAAGGCAAAACAAAATATTTATCAACTAAAATACATGATGAAAAATTATTTTGAAACTAAAGTGAAAACGAAATTATTTTAATATAACAAAAAACGTACAATATGGAACGAGTGGTAACACTTAGTAATTTATTGGCAGAAAAATTACAAAATAAAGCAAGTATAAATGAATTGCTTATTACTGTAAAAATGATGGAGAGCGAATTGCTGCATTTAAAAAATATTACTCCTTCACATGTGGAAGAGGCTACTAGTACAACTTTGCAGATAGCAAAGCAGATAATAGACCCAGTACAAGAAGAAGAAAATAATACAGCAGCAGCAGAAAAAATTGTGGAGGTATTGCAAATTGATGAAGCAGAAGTAGAAGCAGAGCTTGAGGAAATAAAAAAACATGTGCAGGAAACAAATGCATTTAGTTTTCAAAATAGACCTGCTATTGTGTTTGATGATATTGAGGAGTTGCCAACTTTTGCAAATAGGCAATCTGTATTTGAACCTATAGAAACTAGTAAAAGTATAAAGGAATTAAATGAAATATTACCTAGCCAAAATTTGGATGCTGTAAAAGAAATAAACGAGATATTGCCAACGGAAACCAATGTGTCATTAAATGAAACGCTTGCAAAACCAAAACTAGAGCTAAGTGAAAGCCTGCAAGAGCAACCAGTAAAAGACCTTAAAAAAGCAATAGGAGTAAATGACCGTTTTTTGTACTTGAATGAATTATTTAGAGGCGATGAAGCAATGTATGAAAGAAGTATAAAAACGATAAATGCGTTTAATATTTATCCAGAAGCGGAATTTTGGATACGAAGAGAATTGAAATTAAAATTAGGTTGGGATGATAATTACCAAACAGTAAAACAATTTGACCAACTTATTAGAAGGAGATTTGCTTGAGGTATTCTAATATATTCTGTGTAGCACCTTGTTTTTCTAATACATAATTTTTAGATATTATTGATGCAGCCTCGTTTGCAGCTTTGTTATTTAAAAGCTTAATTAGTAAGGTTTCTAGCGCTAAAACATTTTCAATGGAAAATGCAGCGCCCAGTTGTACCAAGTCTACGGCTTCATTAAATTTTTCGTATTCTTGTCCAAAAACAATTGGCTTGCCATACACAGCAGCTTCTAATATATTGTGTATTCCACTATCATTAAACCCCCCACCAATATAAGCAACAGTAGCAAACTCATAAAGCTTAGAAAGCATACCAATATTATCAACGATAATAACTTGTGATGCAGCTTTACCCGCAATAAAATCTGAATATCGGACTGCTCCATCAAAAAGTTTTTCTATTTCTATTATACGTTCTTCTTCTACTTCGTGTGGAGCAATAATAAATTTTACATCTTTATGTGAGCGTGCAAAATGTACCAATATTTCTTCATCTTCTAGCCAAGTACTACCTGCTACTAATACCTTTTTATAATTGCAAAAACTTATTAGTTCATTTGGCAATGAAATTTTATTTTCTGCAATTTCAATTACGCTGTCAAACCTTGTATCCCCTGCCAATACTACATTTTCAGAAAAGCCAATATTTTTTAGAAGGATTACAGAATTTTCATTTTGCACAAATATTTTATTAAAAGAACAAAGAATTTTTTTCCACAAATTACCATACCATTTAAAAAAAGGCTGAGTTTCTCTAAATATTGCAGATACTAATATTACAGGAATATTTTTATTTTTTAATTCTTTGAGATAGTAAAACCAGTATTCATATTTTACCCATATAACGAGGCTTGGTTTTATAATATGAATAAAAATAGCTGCATTTTTTTTACCATCCATTGGTAAATAAAAAATGCCATCTGCTTTGATGTAATTTTTTCTAACTTCAAAACCACTTGGCGAAAAAAAAGTAAGTATTATTTTATGAGATGGATATTGTAATTTAATTTTTTCAAGTAGAGGTCGTCCTTGTTCAAATTCGCCTAAGCTTGCACAATGTGCCCAAATCACTTTTTCATCTTCTCCAATATTGGCTCTCCAAGTTGCTATGGCAGTAAAAATAGCTACACGTCCTTTTAACCAAAGTGTAGCTTTTTTACTTTTTAATGATGCAATACGAACGCCCAATACATAGAAACGGAGAAATATATTGTAGAAAAATAGTGCCAATTTTTTTTATAGCAAATGTAGGGGCAAAATAGGGTAAAGAAAATGATCTTAATAAAAATCTATTTATTTAAATTATACTTAATTGTCATTTTAAAATTTAAAGGCTTTTTATCTTGAGCATCATCTTTCAACAAATTGCTAAACGGTTTTAAAACTGATAATCCTAATTGAAAATTTCGATTAATTTTATAATAAAAATCTAGTCGATTTGTAAAAATAGATTTATTTACATTTTCCCACAGTTTGTTGTTTGAAGAAATTGAATAAGTAGAATCTAATAAATTCTCGTCTAAATCAGTCTCTAGTTTATTATTGATAATGCCATAAACCTGATGCACATAACCAATACCATATGCTATAGAAAACTTAGCATTAATATTCCTATAATATTGAATAAATCCTGAAACACCTATCGTTTTATTTAAAGACAATGTTTTTATATAATTTAAACTATCAACTATTAAAGGGTATGTTGATGAACCAATGTAACGGCCTGCTGTATAAGTATAATCTTCTTTATTAATTATTAGCGTATTATTAGTGTACTCAAAATATGGGTTAAATGTAAAAATTAGAGATGACTTTGTTCCAATTGATTTTCCAATAAACAATTCAGGTATAAAATTTGCAAAAGGAGAATTATTACCATACACATTTGTAAAGGTTCCTTTTTTAACAGGTATCGGAATTTGCCAGTTTAAACCGAAAGATAATTTAGATAAATTCTTTTTTGGAAGTTTTATAAAATTTTTATGCTCGACCTTATTTTTTGATATAGTATCTTCATTAAGTTTATTTATTAAACTAGCATTAATTGAAGAGTCTTCATTTAATTTTTTTGAAACTTCTTTTTTATCTAAAGATTTTAATTCTTCATGTTTTTTTGTATATGAAGATGTATCTATTATTGTATTATCATTTTTATTTGATGTGAGATTTTGTTTAATAGTACGCTGTTCATCTAAATTACTATTATCTTTAGCGACTACGTAATCATTATATAATTTTTTCAATTCTTTTTTTATTAATAAGCTATTTCTATTTTCATAGGAAACATTATTAATATTTTTGTTACTTTTAAGATTAAGATTTTTGGCAATATTAAATTTATTACTTTTAGTAAATTTTAACCTCAATTTAGTTTTTTCATTTTTCAACTTTAAAGAAGTTGCATTTTTTATTTTGGTATAATAATTTTCAGTTAATTCCGATTTGATTTTTTCATTTAACAAAGTTTTATTCTTAGAAGTAACAACATCGTTAGAATCAGTTTTTCTTTCAATTTTAAATGATTTATTTTTTATTGAATTTATCTTGTATATACTTAATATTTTTTTGTTTCGAAAAAATTTCTTATAAGTTGTTACATTACTATCTTTTGAAATTAAATTATTTAAAATTGTATCAGCATTGGTTTGATTGGTATCTTTTTTTTTCAATAAACTTGAAATGCTTTTTGTTGAATCTGCTTTTACTTTCTTTTTAACAATTAAAATATTTTGATTAGATGGATTGTAAAAATAATAGCATGTTGGTATCAGTATAATTAGAAATAATAAACCAAATATTATTTTTTTTGAAAATTTCTTTTTTTTATTTACAAATTCATTTTCTTTATTTAGTAACTCATTCATTTTTCCCCATGCTTCGTCTACAGAGGCATTTGCATCGGCTAAATTTATATTTTTACTTAAAAATTTATTTAAATCTTTATCCTGCACTTTTTAAAAATTTAAAGTTTACTGATAATAAAGGTTTCAACCTAGTTCTACCTTCGCTTAAATGCCACTTTATTGTGCCTTCTTTAGCAGCTAACATATTTGCTATTTCTTTTATTGAAAAATCTTCTACATAAAATAAGCTGCATATACTTCTTGTAGTTACAGGTAATACATTTAAATAATTAAATATTTCCTCGCTATTATTTTTATTAAACGAATCATTTTGTGTATCGTGTATTTTTAATAATTCTACATCATATATTTTCTTTTTATCTCTTAGCATTGTAAGGGCTGCATTTCTTACTATTGTATATGCCCAATTAAATAATAATCCTTTGGTTTCATCAAACTGATTTATTTTACTAAATACATTTAGCATACCATTATTTATAGCTGTAATAATTT
>JAYUJS010000333.1:0-2950 GCA_043765095.1 Ferruginibacter sp. | reverse complement strand
GTTTTGTAGAGTCAGTAATATATTTTTTTTGGATAACATTAAAATAACTAAAAGTAATTGTTGGTAAAGTATATATGCCCGTCTTTGCAATCAAAAAGGAGTAATCAATAATTTTTTTTCCTGATATTGGTATTTCTAATTTATTAAACTCATCTTTTATTATTGGCTCAAATGTTTCAAAGCCTTGTGGCCAATCTATTTGAGGTATATTTATTAATTGCATATTACCATTGCCACTAATTATAATTTTTAATTTTACCACATCATCTGTAGTAAAAGTATTTTTTTGAAGAATGCTGCTAATGGTAAAATTGCCGACTGCACCTTTAAAATTTATAGGAATATCTTTTGTGGGAAGGGGTTTTATATTTACAAACAATGAATTACTTAATGCTGTAAATTTTTGTTTTACAATTTCATCAGTTGGTATTTTGCTTGTATCCAAATTTTTTAAAAAATCGGCAGATAACATGTTTTTATTTTTATTTATGTAGGCTTCTTTTATAAATACAATATTATTTTCAACTTCCGTTTTTTGCAACTCTATATTACCTGTTTGCAAAGGATATAACTGCGATTTGCTAATTACATACACAAAATAATCTTTCCCATTTATTTTTTGCTTACCATAATTTCCGTAATTTTTTGGTTGTAAATCTACCACAGAGAAACCATTAAATGAGGCTGTTTTAGATATAACACTTTCACTTTTTAAACGAGTGTATAACTTATAAGTCGCCACTATTGGCTCGCCTAAGTAAGATGATGTTTTATCTACATCCAGTTGAACAAACATATTGTTCTTTATTTTTTCGGAAATATTTTCTCCGTTTTTCAAAATATTATCTGCAAAAGAAATTGTAGCGTTATTATTTGCTGTTGTTTCAAAAGTAGGTTCAGCTGTATTAAAATTATTAATATTTGGGTTTGTAGCTAGTTTATTTAATACTGTAATTATAACTGTGTTACTTTTAAAAGATTGTCCATCTACTTCAGCATCTACAGTTAAAAATTTAAAATTACCGGCTGCTTTAGGTTTTAGTACATAGTTTAAGGCATAATACGAATCTAACTCACCGTTAATAAGTGCAATATTACTTTCACGGTATGGCCCTCTAACTAAAATAAAATCTTTAAAAACAGGTGAAATTATTTTAGGTACGCCTCGAGCTTTTTCTATTTTAAGCTTAAGCTGTACCAAATCATTTTTACATATTTGATTAGAAGAAAGGCTAGCTGTAAATTTAATTTGTGCAATACCATACTTACACCCAATAAAAAAACAACATAAAACTATTTTCTTAAAAAAAGATAACATAAAGCAATATATACAATTTAGGTAATCGTTTTGTAAAAAAATGCTTTTTTATAAAAAAGTTACTGAAAATTTAGTTACTTTAATTTATAACAAAATGTTAAGGTTGTTTATAATTATTAAAAAAAATAAAGTTGAAACAAACTAAAAAAAGTCAATATAAAATGTAAAATTATAATCACTATTCATTTTACAAGCATTTAATTAAAATTAGGCTCATTAATTTTAATAAAATAGGTCTCTTTTACTTACGGGTGGATTTTAGCTGCTTTTTGGGTTTTTTAGCTGCAGAAGTTTGTTTGTTTACAGGCACTAAGTTTGAAATACCTTTATACTTTACAGCTGGATCATTAGGAGAAAATAACTTTATATTTCTTGCCTTAGCATAAGGTGTATATGCTGCTAATTCAGCAAGTGAAAGTGTTTGGTATTTTCCGTCTAAAGTGGTAACATGACCTCTAGTTAAATTGTCTATATCTTTTGTGCTGCCCTCTCTTTTTATTTTTTCTGAAAATTGAAATAATGGATTCCAAATACTTGTTAATTTCATAACATTCAATTTTTTTTCTATAAACTCGGGGTTGTGCATTATTAAATAATAATCTAATACCCTGTTTCTTTCTTTTCCAGTCATGTCAAATAGTGGGTTAAGCCTATCATAGTCTTTTCCTGAATTTTGACCAGAAAACATTCCATCCATAGACATACTGTTGCCTTTGTTATATTGAAAAAGTGCAACTGCCTTTATAACAAATACTTTTTCATAATCTGGTAGGTTTGCAAACCATTTATTACCAAACAATGCTATAGCATTTCCAATTCCTACAGCATGATTATCCTTTATTAGCGTTCTAAAACCTGCAGCCAATATAGCTAGCTCTTTACTAATATGTACTGGTAAAGTATCTGTACCCCAAACCAAAGTATTTTGATTACTTAAACCAGTAGAAATATTTTTACCTGCATCTAGCGCTGTTTTCAAGCCTCTCGTATATGCACCTATTGCTTGCCCTTGTGGTGTAAAAGGGTTGAAATTATGAAAGTCTTTATTCGTGATATCAACGTTAAGAACACCTTTTTTTATTATATCTCTTCCACCATAATTAGTTTTATACTCATATACTAGGTTTGTACCTGGTCTTTTAAAAGGCATTAGGTCAGTAACTTTATCTCGTTCAATATCATTTCTACTAATTTTTACTTTTTTATTTGCATTGTCTACGATATTTCCAAAACCATCAATATTCCATAATTGAAAATTTTTAGACCGCAAATTTCTGTAATCTGAAATTTGCTTAGGACTAGCTGTAATTCCTGCATTTTTATAAAGCTGTACCTGATATTCGAGGTCTAGTGACGCTTTAATATTGTGATATGCAACTAGAATTTTCTTATATGCTAGTGGTGTAAGTTTATCAAAATACGATACTTTTTGGGATGTTTCATTAACTTTTGAACCGTTAAATGGGATTGGTAAATAATCTAAAGGATCAGAACTTATAAAATCTAATTGGGTATTAATTCCTATTGTTTTGTTATACTTAGTCATTACTACAAGCCATGCTATATCCATATTTTGCTCTAGTACCCTAGATCCATTAAATTCATCAATTCCACCAGCCCAACTTGGTGCAT
>JAYUJS010000332.1:0-1030 GCA_043765095.1 Ferruginibacter sp. | reverse complement strand
TTATTTTTGCCTTGCAAGACGAAGCGTTTGATAAAGAAAATAATCTCTACTCTATGCCATCTGTTTTGGGTAAAGGAAAAGCATTGCACATTTCAGAGATACTCCATGCAGTAGCTGCAATGGCAATTAGCTTCGCAGGGTATTACGGGCATTTTGGTTGGTTATATTGGATAGGTGCTATTGTGTTTTGTGGTATGCTTATTTATCAACATATTATCGTGAAACCCTATGATTTAAGCCGAGTAAATATTGCTTTTATGACCGCTAATGGAATTGCATCGGTAGTTTTTGCTGTATTTGTAATTGCAGATATGTTTTTAAATGGTAATGGAACTTTGAATCTTCAAAGCTAAAAAATTAATTGCCAATTTTTATTAACTAAATAACAGATTATCAATTCAACAATAAAACAATTCCTCAATATTACAGACTCCCTAAGTCCCCCTTGGTGGAGTTAGGGGGCTTGCATTCCATCCGCCATTTTAAACACTTCTCTTTCCATTTTCTTTTTATACGACACTAGTTTTTTAGAAACATCTTTATTGCTAGTAGCCAATATTTGCGCAGCAAGTATGCCAGCATTTTTTGCAGCGTTTAATGCTACAGTGGCCACAGGTACACCGTTAGGCATTTGTAAGATAGATAAGATAGAATCCCAACCATCAATAGAATTGCTAGATTTTACAGGCACACCAATAACAGGCAGGGTTGTGTAAGCAGCTACCATGCCAGGTAAATGTGCCGCACCTCCAGCACCCGCTATTATTACTTTTATCCCTTTTGCTTTTGCATCCATTGCATAAGTGCGCATTCTATCTGGCGTGCGGTGGGCAGATACAACAGTCATATTATACATAACACCAAACTCTTTTAAAATATCTGCTGCGGCTTGCATTACTACTAGGTCACTACTACTTCCCATTATGATTGCTACAGTTGGTTTCATTTTTTAAATTTAGTTAAGTTAAAATATTAAAATCTAACAAAGAGATAATATTATTTAATAAAATTTCTTCTTAATTGTAAAAGT
>JAYUJS010000331.1:0-1031 GCA_043765095.1 Ferruginibacter sp. | reverse complement strand
ATCTAGCTTTTTGCAGTCGTTTAATTGCTCTTTCTTTAATTTGGCGTATACGCTCTTTTGTTAAATCGTATTTATGTCCGATTTGTTCAATCGTAACCCCATTTTCACCATCTAAACCAAAATACGCATTTACTATTTCTGCTTCCCTTGGGCTTAAAGATTTTAGTACACGACGAATTTCACTTTTCAATGAGTCGTGCATTACATCTTCGTCTGTTTCGCTACTACCTTTTAGTAAATCTCCCATAGCCACATCTTCTGCCTCATGCACAGGTGCGTCTAAAGAAGTGTGACGTGTATTACTTTGAAAAATATTATTAATTTCTGTTTCACTCATTTCTAGCAATTCTGCTAATTCTTCAGTAGAAGGCTCACGTTCGTGCTCTTGTTCAAAAGCCATGTAAGCTTTATTTGCTTTATTGTATGTACCAATTTTATTTTGAGGCAAACGCACCAAACGACCTTGCTCTGCTAAAGCTTGCAAAATAGACTGGCGTATCCACCAAACAGCGTAAGATATAAATTTAAACCCTTTGGTTTCATCAAAACGCTGTGCAGCTTTTATTAATCCAAGGTTTCCTTCGTTTATTAAATCTGATAAAGAGAGCCCTTGGTGCTGGTATTGTTTAGCCACCGAAACCACAAAACGTAAATTTGCTTGTACCAACTTATCTAATGCACGTTGGTCATCCATTTTTATTTTTTGAGCAAGAATTGTTTCTTCCTCAGGTGTTATCATTGATATTTTAGAAATTTCTTGCAGATATTTTTCTACCGCTTGGGAGTCTCGGTTGGTTATCTGGGTTGCAATTTTTAACTGCCTCATTTTGTATAATTATGTTGAAAAAGGTACGTCTTTTATTTGTGCGAACGCAAAGTTACGATTTATAGGTTGTTGTACAACAAAAATGATAAGAAAAAGTTTTGCGCTTTGGATAAATACTACTATGCAATAACCGTGCTAACAAAAATAATATTTACTAAAATTATTTACTTATAATATTTAAAAATATCTAAAACCCATACCTACA
>JAYUJS010000330.1:0-2959 GCA_043765095.1 Ferruginibacter sp. | reverse complement strand
TAGTATAAAATTAGAAAAAAGGTAGTTGATTTTAAATAGGTGATAGTGCTTAAACGCTATCACCTATTTTTAGTTTATTTATTGTGTGGTTATTTATTTTGTATGCTTAAAATGTAAACTAAAAGGCTTTTAATTGTTTAATTATCTCAATTGAATTTACCGCTTTAAAAACAGTATTGCCAGCAACTAATACATCTGCGCCAGCTGCTATAATACTACCAGCATTTTTTAGTGTTACACCACCATCTACTTCAATTTTTGTGGTAAAATTCTGTTCATCAATTAATGCACGAAGCTGTGATATTTTTTTTAATGTACGTGGTATAAAAGATTGCCCACCAAAGCCAGGGTTTACACTCATTACACAAACCAAATCTACATCTGCTAAAATATCTTTAAGCAAATACACGGGCGTGTGTGGGTTTATAGCCACTCCAGCATGCATACCTAATTGTTTTATTTGCTCAATATTTCTATGTAGGTGTGTGCATGCTTCTATATGCACTGTAAGGTTATTAGCTCCTGCATCTCTAAAAACTTCTACAAAGCGCTCTGGTTTTTCTATCATTAGATGTACATCATTATATTTTTTAGAGGCGCTTGTTATAAATTTTGTTACCATAGCACCAAAGCTGATATTAGGCACAAAAACACCATCCATAATATCAATATGAAACCAATCTGCTTCGCTAGCATTAAGCATTTCACATTCACTTTGTAATTGCAAAAAATTAGCAGCAAGAAGTGATGGAGCTATTAAAGGCATAATTGAGTTGTTAAATTAGCCCCCTAAATTCCCAAAAGGGCAACTTGGCAACTTTGTTAAATAATAAATTAATTTGTTAGCATAATTGCACATTAAAATGTTAACACATTTGCTAATTATCACATTGGCTAATTACTAACACCCAACTTTCCCAATGCATCTTTTACCTCCACATACTTGGGGTCTATTATCAATGCCCTTTGGTATACTTCAATTGCTTCTTGTGTTCTATTAAGTTTTTCATAACACTGCCCAAGGTAATAATAACCTCTTTCAAATTGGTTTTGTACGGTTACAGCTTTCTCCAAAACATCGGCAGCAGCTACATATTTTTTTAAATCAAATAAAGCTAATGCTTTTTCTAAATATGCTTGCACAAATGTATAATCTAAAGCCATGCATTTATTAAAAAATGGTATAGCTGTTTCCTTTTCATTTTTAAAACTATAGTAAAGTCCTTTTATAAAATGCGCTTCTTTTTCAGCTTTAGCTTTACTACCTACAAGTAATGCGTCCGCCAGTTCTAATGCTTTTTGATTACCAGTTTCTGCATATAATGCTCCAAGACTTATAACAAATTCTGGATTTGGCAATATTTGTATAGCCTTTTCCATTGCGCTAATGGCTTGTGCAGTATCGCCCTTTTGCCCAGCCACTATTGATTTCATATCCCACAAATACGGGTTAGCAATATCTCTTTTTAAAGCTTTATCTACCGTTGCTAAGGCAGCATCATAGTTTTGCGCTACTGCATAATACTCCACTAAGTTTTGTATCAGTAGTGTAGAATCTGGGCTTTTATCTAAAGCAACTTTTAGTGCTGCTTCAGTAGCACTAGCACTTGATGTATTAGTAATACTTGTACTTTCTTTTTTCTTATTAACATCGTTACAAGCATTGCATAAAAATGTAACCAATATTATAAAAATCAATTTATTATTTCTCATACTTTCACAAAAATAATGTTTATCTTAGGAAAGCGTATTTATTTAATGTGGTAAAATTTTGTTTCATCTTTTAAAATTTTAAATATATAGTTTCATTACTGACAATCTCTTTACATTTCTTACTGAACTAAATATTTATTTGCAACGTAACTTTGCGTAAATTTTTTAAAATGAAATACGTTTTAACAACAGTAACAGCAGTTATAATTTTAGGGTTAATGTCTTTTCAAAATAAATATTTTGGCCAAACGGTACAAAGTTTTGGTGATACTACCATACATTTTGAAGGAGAAACACATTTTGCTAACATGCGCCAGCTAACTTTTGGTGGTGATAATGCAGAGGCATATTTAAGTAAAGATGGAAAATATTTAATATTTCAAAAATCCGAACCCTCTAAAGGAATTATTTGTGACCAAATCTGGCTTGGCAAAATACCTACAAGTGCCAACGAAAAATTTGAACCAAAGCAAATAAGTACTGGAGGTGGGGTTACCACTTGCGCATATTTTTATCCAGATGGTAAATCAGTATTGTACGCATCTACACACTTAGGCGGAAATGCCTGCCCACCAAAGCCTGATAGAAAAAAATATGGCAATAAATACATTTGGCCTTTAGATACAAATATGGATATTTTTCAAGCAGATGTAAATGGTAAAATTTTAAAACAACTTACCACTACAAAGGGGTATGATGCAGAAGCAACTATTTCTCCAAAAGGAAACAGAATGGTTTTTACCTCTATAAGAAATGGAGATTTAGATTTGTATACGATGGATTTGAAAGGTAAAAAAGTAAAACAAATAACTACTGCACTTGGCTATGATGGTGGCGCATGGTTTAGCCCAGATGGTACAAAAATAATATGGCGTGCAAGCCGCCCAAGTACTGATGCAGAAATAAAAGAATACAAAGAATTGTTGGCAGAAAACTTAGTAGCACCAACTAATATGGAAGTGTGGATAGCTAATGCAGATGGCACAAATGCTCATGTTATTACAGACCTAAAGCAAGCAAACTGGGCGCCTAACTTTACGCCAGATGGTAAGCATGTAGTTTTTTGTAGCAATCATGAATATAAAAGAGGTTACCCATTTAATATGTACATGGCAGATTTGGATGGAAAGGGCATTCAAAAAATATCTAGAGATAAAGGTTTTGATGCATTCCCCATGTTTAGCCATAATGGAAAGAAAATTGTATTTAGTAGCAATAGAAATAACGGTGGCACAAGAGATACCAA
>JAYUJS010000329.1:0-1034 GCA_043765095.1 Ferruginibacter sp. | reverse complement strand
CATCTGTTATTTTTCGAAAATTGGACTAAACTAAATTTACAAATGGTATTAACTATTTTTTATTACTTTATTAAAAGTACAAAAACTATAAACTCATTTACTAATTCACTATAAAATCTACTAATGTTTTATCTCCTTTAATATTTTTCAATTGCAAAAAATACTTTCCTTTAGCAATTTCTCCAACATTTATTACAAACGACTTATTATTTTTAAGAAGCTGCACGGTTATTTCCTTTATTTTTTGACCAATTGCATTGTACACATGTACAAAATATTTTCCTAGTTCTTTATTTTGAAATCTTAAATTTATGCTACCATTTAAAACAATATTAGGTTCTATGGAAACAATTGGAGTGTTGTTTTCAGCGTCTTCTTTTATAGCAGCTACCATGGCTATGGCAGAATATTTAACGCTATTATTGCTATTGTTTATTTTTACTCTATACCAATTAGCAGCTTTACTAGCCACATCTATTTTAGTGTAAGTTACACTACCAGCAGTGTTTGATATTGGAGTAATGATGGAAGGCAATGCAGTAAAATTTATTCCATCGTTACTTTGCTCTACTACATAGTTGCTTACATTTTTTTCGTTTGCTACATTCCAGTTTATTGTTATTGTTTTATCGATATTTCTCTTTGATGATATTGCTATAAAACTTGTGGTAGCAGTTTGTTTAAACACTATCATAAATCTATCAACTGCCTTACTTGCTGCATTATTTGTGATATTAAAATGAATAAGGGTACTATCTAAAAGGCTTACTGGCGTGCTTGTTTGCAAAAATTTATCTTGCAAATATGCTTCTAAACCAATATTGCCTAATGCAGATGGGTCTATCAAAAATTGATAAGCTGCCTCACGGGTATCTGATAAGTGTAATAAAATAGTATCAGATACTTCCAAAGGTTTTGTTCTTTCTGCAATTAGTATATTATTTAATTTTTTTATTGAAATATTATCTGATGCATTCATAACCTTACGTACATCCATATTATCTAACCCAATATTAAAACCAACATCAAAATTT
>JAYUJS010000328.1:0-1035 GCA_043765095.1 Ferruginibacter sp. | reverse complement strand
AAATAGGCGCTATACGCTTAATGGTAAGAACAAAAGGAAATACCCAATTATTAGTAAACAATTTTACCATAACTACATTGCAAAACAAAGCGAATGTAGAAACTGTATTAACCAACACACAATACTTAAACGAAGTATTGCTAAACTGGAAAAACAATACCAATAATATAACAATAGCAAGCCAAACAATAGAAGCAAGTATAAATGGAGATGTATTTGAAACAATAAACAAAAGCATTAGCACTAGCTTTAAATATATAGATAAACAACAAACCTATAGCCACTACCGCATAAAAACGGTAGATGAGTATGGGCGTGTAACCTATAGCAATATTGTAAAAACAAACAAACTGGTACTAGATACTGATATAAAAGTTTTTCCAACAGTTGTAACAACAAGTACTACTGTTTTGATAAACAGCAAAGAAGATAATACGATAAGTTTACAACTATTAAACACTGGTGGACAAATATTTTTAACAAAAATGTTAAAAGTATCAAAAGGTATCAATACATTTGCTGTTCCAATACCAAGCGCTGCATCTGGCGCATTATGGATTTCCACTACTAATTTAAAGAATAATAACAGAGATAGTTTTAAAATTGTAAAGCAATTTTAAATAATATTGCTTATAGTAAACGAACCATAACAAAGAAAAATTTAATTACAAATAAACAACAATATACACACATCAAAAACAACAACAAATGAAATCATTTTTTACAAAAAAATGCCTAAGACTCGGCTCACTGCTAAGTCTTATACTTATTTTGGCATTCAACCACAGCTTTGCACAAACAGTGCAAATTTCGGCTGTTACCCAACCTGCCCGTGCCAATGTATGTGGCGATGGTATTGATAAAGACGGTAATGCTGTTACAGCTACCGTTACCGCAAGGCTTTTAACGGGTACAAGTGGTACTTTTAATGTAAAATTACCTACAGGTTTTGCTTACATAGCTGGTACAGTAAGTGGTACAGGTTACAGCGAAGCTAACATAAGCAACCTTAACAACCCATTGTTTACTGCTACA
>JAYUJS010000327.1:0-1036 GCA_043765095.1 Ferruginibacter sp. | reverse complement strand
TAAACAACGAAATTACATCGCTTGCTGCTTTGGTGGGTGATGTTGGAGGTGTAGAAGGTTGTGCAAAAGCACTAAAACAAATAAATGCCATTAAAAATGAAACGTAAATTTTTCTCATTATTTTCTTATTTTTCTGCTTTAAAAATGGGTTAGGATTAAATTATTTGATGATATAAATTTCAAATTTTTTAAATAAATGGAACAATATTTTACTACATCTATACTACATCACTTTATATTAAAATATTGATTATCAATTATAATAAAATACTTCATTACTACTACATACAAAAGATTATATTTATACTGTGAAAACAATCTTTTTAAATTTTATTATTATGTTTTTGAGTTGTACTTCATTTGCTCAAAATACAATTGGCTTGCCTCAGGTAGTTAATTTTGGGATAAATGATTTTAAAGCTGGTGCACAAACTTGGGATATAAAGCAAGACAAAACAGGCAGAATGTATTTTGCTAATAATGAAGGCTTACTCAGTTTTGATGGTAAATATTGGAAACTCTATCCTCAACCCAATAAAACAATATTACGCTCAATAGCTATAGATAGTAAAAATAGAATATATGCAGGTGGGCAAGATGAACTTGGTTTTTATGAAGCATACAATAATGGTATTCTTCAATATAAGTCATTAAAAAACCTAATCCCTTTGGCATATAAAAAATTTACCGATGTATGGGATATTGAAATTTTTAATAATGCAGTGTTTTTTAGAACAGCAGATAAAATTTTTGAGTACAAAAATGATGTAATGCAAATCCATCCTGCCGCATCGGTATGGCAGTTTATGAAACTAGCAGCAGGCAAACTTTTTGCACTAGATAAACAGAATGGGCTTTTTCAATATATCAATAATATTTGGCAGCCATTGTTTAAAGACAATTCATTGGCAAATATCGAAATTACAGGAATAATAAGTTTAAAAGATGGTAATTTTTTAATAAGCAGTTTACAAAATGGGTTATTTCTGTTTAATAATGGGGTGCTTACAAAAAAAGCTACTATTATTGATGAACT
>JAYUJS010000326.1:0-2967 GCA_043765095.1 Ferruginibacter sp. | reverse complement strand
GCCTGCTCTAGCGAGCCACCAAAGCAGTGAAAAATACCTCTCAATCCGCTTCCATCAAACTTTTTTATTACCTCTATCGTTTCATTTAATGCATTTCTTGTATGCAAAATTAGAGGTATATCGTATTCCAACGCAAGCTCTATTTGTATTTCAAGGCACTCATATTGTTGCTTTATAAATGTTTTATCCCAATAAAAATCTAGCCCAGTTTCTCCAATACCACAAAATCTTCTTTGGGTTAGTTGCCATTTTATGTGTTCAATTTCTTCATTATAGTTTTCTTTTACCGAGCATGGGTGCAAGCCCGCCATAGCAAAGCATTTATTTGGATATTTAGCTTCTAAAATACCCATACTTTTAGTGTTACTTTTATCAATTGCTGGTAGGTAAAACTTGGTAATGCCTATATCTGTAGCCCTATCTATTACAGCGTCAATATCATTTTCAAATTCTTTTGTATATAAGTGGCAGTGTGTATCTATCATTATTAAAATATTTTGTCCTTTTTTTTTGTAAAAAAATTAATACCATATAATAAAATATTAAATAAAAAATGGCTATGTTTAAAATATTTTATAGTTTTGTACAAGTTTTCATAGGGTACGGATTAAAAAGGGCTGAGGTTTCTACCTCGGCCCATTTTTTTTATGAAATATTTCTTGCAGTTATTTTCTCAAACAAATACCCTTTATTCGTAAATTTATTTAAAAATGCAGGCAATGCATACCTCATTTTTTCAGCTGCCTTCTCACTATCATGAAAAACCACAATATCGCCATTATTGGTTTTAAACAATACATTTTCTAAACAGGTTTCTTTCGTATTATTATTATCAAAGTCTCCGCTAAGCACTGTCCACATTATTATTTTATAAGGCTTAGTCATTGTTTGCAGTAGCCTAGCTTGAAATTTCTTTACACTTCCAAAAGGCGGCCTAAACAAATTGCTATCTATATATTTTGCAGCATCAGCTATGTCATTTATATAAACAGTATCGTTTGTTTTTCTCCCTTTTAAATGGTTAAATGTGTGGTTGCCCACACTATGTCCTTCATCAATAATTCTTTTGTACACATCTGGGTATAGCCTAACATTATTACCAATACAAAAAAAAGTAGCCTTAGCATTGTACTTTTTTAATTCATCTAGCACAAAACTTGTATGCTTTGGATGCGGGCCATCATCAAAAGTTAAATAAATTTTTTTTTCTAAAGCGCTCATTTTCCAAACCATAGCAGGAAAAATACTTTGCAACCAATTGGGTGTTTTTACAAAATATAACATACTACAAAAATAAAGTATAAATATTATTAAACTTTTCTTTTAATAATAAGTCTACGGTTTATACGTTTACTAATTTATTAAAACAATAAAATCTTTTTTTATGAAATTAACATCTCTTTTACCAGCCATAGCAGCAATAACTTTATTAGGTTTTTCTGCTTGCAAAAAAACAAATACAGCCGAAGATACTACAGAGCTAGAAACAACATTTGACCTTGCATCAAAGGGGGGCATAGCGGAAAATCTTACACAAGATGCACAACAAATTTTAAATGAAGCTGCCGTAGATAATAACATTGCTGGCTATGGTGCACAAGGCGGTGCAGGTGTAGATGGTATTTTAGGCTGTGCCAATGTAATAGTAACTCAATTAACAGCGCCAAATAATTTTCCAAAAAATATTGTAATAGATTTTGGTACAACTGGTACATGCAGAAATCGCACCGGAAAAATAAATGTAGTGCTTACAGATTCCCTTCGCAAAAGTGGAAGTGTAGCTACTATGACATTTATAAATTATACAGTTGGTATTTACAAAAAAGAAGGTACAGTTACTTGGACAAACACAAGTACAGCTGGGGTAAAAAGTTGGAATCGTGTATGTACAGGAGGAAAAATCACAAACACAATCAACAGTAATTTTTGGCTTCACGAAGGGCAACAATCCATAATCCAAACTGCTGGCAATGGCACTTCTACTTGGCTTGATGATGAATTTTCAATAACAGGTGGTCGTACAAATACAAACAGTGCAGGAGCAACTAGGGTAGGCACAATACTTACTGCATTGCAAAAGAAAACATCTTGCGACAATATTGATAAAGGCACTTACAAAATACAAGGTCCTAACCATGTAGCAATCATAAATTTTGGAGATGGCACTTGCGATAATTTAGCAACCATTTCTATAGATGGACGCCCAGAAAGAACATTCCAATTAAGATAAAATAATGTTGAGGTTTACAAAATAAGCGGTTGTTTCAGACATGAAGCAGCCGTTTTTTATTAACAATTTTGAAGCATTGACTGTAAAGATTTAATCAACATTTGTACCTTGCTGTCTGTAGTAGTGCCACCGCAAATTTTATTATACTTTAAAGTTTTTTATGGCGGCAGCTACTACTGCCCATCAAGGCTATGCTCAGCAGCATATCTTTTTTCAGCTTTTATTGCGTAATATATTTACTAAATAAAGTGGTTAAAATAGAAAAAAAATCTTAAAAGATTTGGTAAAAAAATACAGCAATCAACTAATCAACAAACCACCAATGTAAAAAAAAATCTAACATCGACAATCCTAAATCCAAAATCCGCTTTTATCTTTGCAGCATGAGTAAAGTAAGAGTACGATTTGCCCCAAGCCCCACAGGCGGCTTGCATTTAGGAGGAGTAAGAACGGTGTTGTTTAATTATTTATTTGCTAAAAAAAATGGAGGCAAATTTATAGTACGTGTAGAAGATACCGACCAAGCACGCTTTGTGCAAGGTGCTGAAGAATATATTTTTGATTGCCTTACATGGTGTGGAATAACGGTAGATGAAAGTGTAATAACTGGCGGCCCTTACGCCCCCTATCGCCAAAGTGAACGAAAAGAATTGTACAAAACATATGCAGATAAATTAATAGCTGATGGGCATGCGTATTATGCATTTGATACACCCGAAGAAATAGAAACCATGCGG
>JAYUJS010000325.1:0-2968 GCA_043765095.1 Ferruginibacter sp. | reverse complement strand
ACCTTGATGATGTATTAAAATTAGAAGATGAAATATCACTTACAGTAGCTGCAGATAAAAAATTTATAGACAAACCAGAAGACTTGGTATTAAATACCGAAGGGTATGAGTTTAGTGGAAAATATATTTTAATAGGTAATAAAATGACGCTAAAAAAAACGCTGGCAATAAAGAAAAATGTTATTCCTAAAAAAGAATTACCAGCATGGAAAAACTTTATAGAATCTATTAGAGATTTTAACAAATACTTACTTAGCATTACTAACAAATAATTTTTTTATAAATGAATAAAAATATTTTTAAGAAAGCAACATTTGCAACTATATTTTTTTTAATAAATTTTACTATAGAAGCACAATCTCTTATAGATGAAGATATGCTTGATAATATAGAAGAGAACGCAAAAGTGCTGTGGGGCGGTGTTGCACCTGCTTTTGCAAACAATACAACTCCTGATAAATACAAAGATGAATCGGCTATAATTATTGGGTATAAACGAAATGTAACGATAGATAAAAAATCGAGAATGGGTTTTTTTACAAGAGGAGAACGTAGTTTATTGTTTGATGAGAATATACATTTTAAAATAAAGCTGAACGATAAAAATGCGGTAACAAGTTTTACAGAAGTGTACTTTAGGTACAGCGATAAAAAAGATGGCTTTAGTGCAAAAATAATAAAGCCAGATGGGTCATCTAATAACGTATCACTTGCAGATGCAGTATCCGTAGAAAACACAAGTGATGTACCAGAGTTTTATAAAAGTTTTTTTGACCAAGAAACATCTAGCCAACGCAGGTATTTTAAAGTGGCAATACCAGATTTGGAGATAAATGATATTTTAGAATATGTAACACTTACAAAAAGTAAACTGAATGTAGCATATTCTGGTTACATAGAGTTTAGCCCACAGTATGAAGTGTGTAGTAAAAACTACCCTGTATTGTTTAACCAAATTGGAATAGAAACAGATGACAAATCGTTTTTTAAATCAATGTCGTTGAATGGTGCACCTGCGTTTAAAAAAGAGGCTACGGCTGATAAAGAATTTAACCGCTATGTATTTACAGACAATGATAGGGCTACTGAAAAGGATGTAAACTTTGTAAACACGTTGCAAGCATTACCTGTAACAAAGTTTCAGGTAATTTATGCTAATAATGCAAAAGCCAAAGGTGCACTTATTGGCGAAAAGGGAGAAATAAAAACAGGATTTACAAAAGAAGAATTGTGCAAAAAAGCAATGGAAGATTACAATGATGTAGGCGAATATTCTTACAGTTCAGGATTTACAGTACAAATGTTTGTAAACTACTTGTGGGGAGATTTAAAAAAGCAAGGTGCAAAAAAATGGGAAGAAAAAGAATACATAGAAAAAGTATATTATAGACTTAGAAATATTATAGTTTATAGAAATGATTACATGAGCGATAAAATGTTTGCTTATATTTTTGTGTCAATGTTGTTTCAAAAAGATATAAAGTCTGATATTATAATTTCTATAAACAACAATGTAGGAAAATTAAAAGATATACTTTTTGACCAAGAAATAAAATATGCAATAAAGGTAAATAATATTATTTATCACAATGCTACAGACTATTCAAACCCTGGCGAGCCAATTGAAATTTTTTTGGCAAATGAAGGATATATAATTGAAAGACCAGTAAAGGGAGTGCAGAAAATACAAGATTTTACTTTTCCTGATGCGGGCTTTGCAGATAATAATGCAGACATTTTTTTTACAAGTTCGCTTAATATTGACATGAGTACATTATCCGTTTCTCGTACTTCCACCTACAAAGGAATAAGTAAAAATATTCACATAAGTGATGCATTAAAATATACTACTTATATGTTTGATGATTATAAATATTTTGGAGGAGAAGACCCTATAGAAAAAATGAGGGGAAGAGATGAAGAAGAATATTATAAATCAATAAACGCTATAAAGGAAAGTTATAAAACATCAAAACCTTTATTAGAAGAAAAACTATTGCAAAACGAATTTAGTAACACGGTGAAGTTTAAAAACTTTTCATTAATAACAGATGGAAGGTCATTAAAAAAGCAAAGCCTATCTTTTACAGAAGATTTTGAACTAAGCGGAATGGTACGCAAAGCAGGCAAAAAGTATTTGATAAACCTAGCAGGGCTAGTAGGCTCTCAATTACAAATAAAAAAAGAAGAGCGGGTGCGCAAGTACGATATTAATGTAGATTATGCAAGGTCATTATTTTGGACAATAAATTTTAAAATACCAGATGGTTATACAGCGGAAGGCTTAAAAGAAATGGCAGTGGAGGTATCTAACGAAACGGGTACGTATGCAGCCGTAGCAGAAGAAAAAGATGGAGTTGTAATTATTAAAATAAAAAAGGTATATAAAAAAGCAAATATTGCTAAAGATAAATGGCAAAAAATGCTAGCTTTTGTAGATGCAGCTTATAATAATTCGTATAAAAACATTTTGTTGAAGCCAAAGGGTTAGAAAAAGAATTTAAGCAAATAAGGGCTACCATTATTTGGCGGCCCTTATAATACAATCAAGAATTGTTTTCATTCACTTTCATACCAGCCTCTACCAATCTCATTTCGCCAAAGCTAATTTGTGGGTGTAGTTCTTTTATTTCTGTGTACGTTTTTTCGCCCTTTTCTTTCATTATTATTATAAGTTTATTAAATCTTTCAATAGGCATTACCTCTTTTATTTCTACAAGCCCTGTTTCTATACATGCAGCAATGTGCCCTTCTATTGTACCAGTTGTAAGTTTTCTTTCAATAGCTATTTCAGCAATTGTTTTACCATTTTTAAATAAATGATAGGTCGAATCTTGCGTACTCACCCGAGGTTCTGCATTAGTAATCCTTTCTTTTTTTTGTTTTTTAGGCGCTGTTTTTTGAGCACTCATATTTGTTTCAATATTGTGTCGTTCACAATAATCACAAACAGCTTCTACAATTTCAT
>JAYUJS010000324.1:0-1039 GCA_043765095.1 Ferruginibacter sp. | reverse complement strand
AACGATTTGGTAATTACAGAAATGCAACCTGCAAAAATATTTGCAGAAGGTTTGAACGATATTAAAATAAGGGTTTATAATAATGGCTCTAATGCTATTACCAGTTTTAATACTATTGTAAAACTTACCAATTACCCTGGCAATGTAAGTGGCGGAAATTACAACCCCGTAAACGCAGGTAATTTAAATTATACTTTCAGCGGCAATATTGCACCCGGTGCATCGCAGTTAATTACTTTGGGGCAATTAAATATTCCATTATACCGCAATCAAATAAAAATAAACTGCAGCAATACAAATGGAGTGGTGGATGATGTGCCTTATACAGACAGCATACAAAACGATCAATTTTATGCTGGGTTAAATGGTACTTATACATTTAATAATTCGTACCCAACCGCTACGCCGGGTGTTGCCATTAACAGCTTTGCAGATGTGAGTTTACAACTAAAACTAGGTGGTGTTTATGGCCCATCTACCTTAAACTTAAAAGCCGGTATGCATGTGGGAGAATTAAGGATGGATAGTATCATAAATAGAGGCGCAATAAGCCCGCTTGTAATAAAAAGTGAAGACAACGACAGTAACAACACCGGTATCACAAATGGTGGAAATGCGTACCCCAGTGCCATCACTATATTTAGGGGTAGCTATACAACGGTGAAGAAGTTGAACCTTAAAAATACGCTGTACAATGCCATGTTATTGGGCTTTAGCAGCCAGTATATTAATGTAGAAAACTGTCGGTTAAAAGGTAGCGATGCATTGAGAGCAATATCTGGTTCGCCCATTGTAGGATATGGTATTTTTGCCAGTGGCAACTGGTTTGGCATAACCAACTACAACGACAGCAATTATACTTTTAAAAATAATTATTTTGATGGCAGTGGTTCTGCCCTTGCAGTAAGCGGCAATGGGCTTGGTAATATGAAAAACGTAGTAATAGATAGCAATACATTTATTAATACATTGGGTGATGCCATTAATTTATTGCAGGTAAAAAACTCGTTTACTACAAATAATATTATTGAAACAAATA
>JAYUJS010000323.1:0-8088 GCA_043765095.1 Ferruginibacter sp. | reverse complement strand
ATTACAAACAGCCATCAAAAATCTTTCTACAGCATAAGTGCAAACTTGACCTGCGGGACTATTTAAATTATAATCGCAGCCATGGGTGGCATGTTTAAATTCTAAATAATAGTTGGGCACTTTTAATTCGTTTAATTTTTTTTGCAAATGCTCATTATGTATGTAAAATACGAGTGGGTCTATTTTTCCATGTATCATTAAAGTGGGTGGGGAAGCTGTATCTGCTTGGTGTACGGCACTTATTTCTTTAAATTTTTCTGGCACTTCTTTATATAAACCGCCAAGATAGTTGTTGTAAATTTCGTTGTTGTTTAATACCCCAGCATTAGATGAAAGCTGCCCTGCCCAAATCATATCTGCTGGCCCATAATAACTGATTACTCCTTTTATATTTTTATTGTGAAACCTATAAGCAGCACATAAAGCTATTTGCGCCCCTGCACTACGCCCTAGTAATACTATTTTACTGCTGTCTATGTTTAACGATTGTGCATTGGCTATAAAATATTTTATTGCATCTCTTGTATCTTCTACAGGTGCAGGTGCTTTGTAAGTAGGTGCAAGCCTGTAATTAATAGCCGCTACATTATACCCTTTTGAGGCTAAATAACTATTTAGCTCTGGCAATTGTGTATTATCACCACTTTGCCAAGAGCCGCCATGTATAACGATTACGAGTGGTGAAGATTTTATAGAATTAGAAGGATAAAAATTTGCTGTTAGGTTTTTACTTTCAAAAGATTTATAAGTAACTGTTTTAAACGATCCATTTTTTATGCTAGAAAACATTTTTGTAAAGCTAAATATAGGAGGTAAATCGGATTCGTCTTTTACAGAAAAAGTTTGTTGCATTTTATTAATTATAGTACTTTTTTGGTTTAATATTTCTATGATTGGTAATAAAAAAATTATAAATGCAACAACACTTATTGTAGAAATTGGAATCGCAAATTTTGCAGATTTTATTCCCACAAAAAACAATGCAAGCATGAGCAACATTGGGATGTATGGGAAGCTAGTAATACCAACGGTTACCTTCCACAAAAATGAATTGGGTGCTGGAAAAATAATAAGTAAGGAGAGAAATAAAAAGAAAATAGAAATTATTAATTTAATCATTTTTCAATATACGATTTGTTGTGGTAAAATATTTTTTAATAAAAAAACGCTAAATAAACCATTAAGTTTTTTTAGCGTTTAAGAAAATAAAGTATTTCAACAAAATCGTTTTAAATTTTGCAGTTGGTAAATTAAATAGGTATTTTTCTAATTTTAATAACTCTTATCCAATGCAAAAAAAGTATAATTGGGTATGATGGGTCAAACTCAAACCATTTTTTTGCAAAGTTGGTACTATTAGGGTGTTTATGATGATTGTTCTGAAAGAGCTCTCCCATTAACAGAAAATCTAATGGTAAACTGTTTTTGCTTTTATCTTTATTGTCGTAATTAGTATAACCATATTTATGCCCACACCAATTTACAATAGCGCCATGAACTGGTCCCATAAAAAAATGAACAGGCACTAAAACAAACATCCACAAAGCTGGTGCAAACTTTATGTAAAAAAGTAAATACAATACCCCAAAACCAATGCGAAACATCCAAAGATTGGTAATTTTATCTAAAAATTTCCATTCGGGATAATTTCCTCTAAAAGCCTTATCAGGTTCTACATTGTACTTTGCATAATTTAAATAGATATCTTTTGTACGCATTGTCATTTCCCACACATCTTTAAAAAAATGTGGAGAATGTGGATCTTGCTCAGTATCGCTATATGCATGGTGCATACGGTGCATAATTGCATACGCACGAGGGTTTAAAAAAGAAGAACCTTGAACTATTACTGTAAAACCATAAAAAAAACGCTCCCAAAATTTATTCATCGTAAACATTTTGTGTGAAGCATACCGATGTAAAAAAAAAGTTTGAGAAAAAAGTGATAAAAACCAATGTAAAACGAAGAATAATAAAATTGCCATGATAAAGTAATATATATAAATGATATAGGTACGCTAAATTAGATAACGAAGTTCTACTAAAAAAAATTAGAATAAAAATAAAAAGCGAATTTAAATGCTTTCTTATTTTGTTTGCATAACTTTATTATACTTTGAACAAAATAATTTCTATATTTTTTACTTTTATATATTTGTTTTTTACAACAGAGGCATATCAGTTATTAAAACTTCCTATCGTTTTCCAACATTATGCTGAGCACCAATTAGAAGATAAAAATATTTCTTTTATAGCATTTTTAGATACTCATTATATGCATGGTAATCCAAAAGATAAAGATTATGATAGGGATATGCAGTTACCTTTTAAATCTTCCAATGATTGTGTTACAAATATTAGTTTTGCATCTGTACCTGCATTTATTGAATTTAGTTTTGATAGACCAATTTTATTTTTTGTAGAAAAAAAACCTTTCCCTACACAAAATCAATATTTAATTTCTTCTTACCTTTCTTTTATTTGGCAACCTCCACGAATTGCATAATTTTCTTTTATTTTAGTCATTAATATTTTAATGAATTTGCATTAGAGTAAATATTTATAAAAATTATTTTAAATTTATATTGGTAGTGAAAGCACAAATTTTAGTTTGTGTTTTAATTTTTAATGCACATTATTGTAAATACTGGCCACTGTTTTCGTAAAACAATTTTGTACAAGAATTATATTTTTATGTTAAATAAAATAATAGCATTTTCTGTAAAAAATAAACTTATTATTTGTTTATTTATCATAGCGCTTATAGGATATGGAAGTTACCAATTTACTAAACTACCTATAGATGCTGTGCCTGATATTACAGATAATCAAGTACAAGTAATTACCATTGCACCATCATTTGGCGCAACTGACATTGAAAGATTGGTTACGTTTCCGATTGAACAAGCCAACAATAACATTTCAGGATTAAAAGAGATAAGAAGTTTTTCAAGGTTTGGCTTATCGCTTGTTACCATTGTATTTGACGATGCTACCGATATATATTGGGCTAGGCAACAAGTGGCTGAACGATTACAAAAAGTACGAACAGAAATACCACTTGGCATAGGAACACCCGAGCTTGGCCCAGTGAGTACTGGACTAGGAGAAATATACCAATACATGGTGAGACCAAAAGCTGGCTACGAAAATAAATTTAATGCTACTGACTTACGCACCATACAAGATTGGATTGTACGCCGTCAACTATTAGGGGTAAAAGGTGTAGCAGAAGTAAGTAGTTTTGGTGGCAAGTTAAAACAATATACGATAGAGGTAAACCCCAATAAATTACAATCGTATGGTATTACAATTGCTGATGTTTTTAAAGCTGTAGAAAATAATAATCAAAATACAGGTGGTGCATATATTGAAAAAGGGCCAACCGTTTTATACATACGTACAGAGGGATTGCTAGGTAATATTGAGGACATAAAAAATATTTCTGTAAAAAATAGCAATGGTGGAACACCTATGTTTATTAGAGATGTAGCAAATATTAAGATAGGTTTTGCAACGAGATATGGTGCAATGTGTTTTAATGATAAAGGCGAAGTAGCAGGTGCAGTAGTGATGATGCTTAAAGGTGCAAACAGTAGCGATGTAATAAAAGATGTAAAAGAACGTATAGCACAAATACAAAAAACATTGCCCGAAGGTATATTGATAGAACCATTTTTAGATAGAACAAAAATGGTAAACAATGCCATAGGAACAGTAGAGAAAAATTTAATGGAAGGTGCATTGATAGTGGTTTTTGTATTGGTATTGTTTTTAGGGAATTTTAGGGCAGGTTTGTTGGTAGCATCGGTAATTCCATTGGCTATGTTATTTGCCATTATTATGATGAATTTGTTTGGTGTGAGTGGAAACTTAATGAGCCTTGGTGCATTGGATTTTGGGTTGATTGTAGACGGAGCAGTGATTATTGTGGAAGCGGTGATGCATCTTTTAGCAGTGGGCAATGGGCAGGAGGCAGGGGGCAGTGGGCAATTTTCAGTAAGCAGTTTGCAAACTTTGCCCACTCAAAACCGCCTACTGCAAACTGTATATTCTCAAACTGAAATGGATGATAAAGTAAAAAGCAGCGCAAGTAAAATGATGAACAGCGCTGTATTTGGACAAATAATTATTTTAGTTGTGTATTTACCTATTTTTACGTTGCAAGGCATAGAAGGGAAAATGTTTAAGCCTTTGGCGCAGACGGTTGCATTTGCATTACTAGGCGCATTCATACTTTCACTTACATACATACCTATGATGAGTGCTTTGTTTTTAAGCAAAAAAGTAAAGCAGAAAAAAAATATTTCTGATAAAATAATGGGTGCGATAGAAAGTGGTTACAAAAAAGTACTAAATAAAATTGTAAATTTTCCAAAAGCAGTTTTAGCAATTGTGATTGTACTATTTATTTTTTCAGCCTTTATTTTAACTACAATGGGTGGCGAATTTATACCTGCATTAGAAGAAGGAGATTTTGCCGTGGATACAAGAGTATTAATGGGGAGTAATTTAAACACCACAATTGCCAATACACAAAAGGCAGCGCATATTTTAAAAACACAATTTCCTGAGGTAGAAAAAGTAGTTACAAAAATTGGTAGTGGCGAAGTACCTACAGACCCCATGCCCATGGAAGCAAGTGATATGATGGTAATTTTAAAACCAAAAGAGGCATGGACATCTGCAAAAACATTTAGTGAATTGTCAGAAAAAATGGGCAAAGCTTTAGAGGCTGTGCCTGGTGTTACCGCAGGGTTTCAATATCCTATACAAATGCGTTTTAATGAATTGATGACGGGTGCAAGGCAAGATGTAGTATGCAAAATATTTGGCGAAGATTTAGATACACTTTCGGTTTATGCCAATAAACTCGGTGCAATAATAAACACAGTAGAAGGTGCAAAAAATTTATATGTGGAAGCTGTTGCAGGTATGCCACAAATAATTATAATCTACAATAGAAACAGCATTGCGCAATACAACTTAAATATTGCTGATATAAATAAAGTAATAAACACTGCCTTTGCTGGGCAAGGCACAGGTATGCTTTATGAAGGTGAAAAGCGTTTTGAAATAGTAGTGAAACTAAAAAGCGAATTGAAAACAAATATAAAAGATATACAAAATTTATTGATACCAACACCCAATGGTATACAAATTCCATTATCACAATTGGCTAATGTGCAAATAAAAGATGGACCAAACCAAATACAAAGAGAAGATGCCAAACGCAGAATTATAGTGGGTTTTAATGTAAAAGGCAGAGATGTGCAAAGCATCGTAAACGAATTGCAAACTAAAATAAACAAGCATTTAAAATTTCCTACAGGGTATTATGTAACCTATGGCGGTGCGTTTGAAAATTTAAACGCAGCTAAGCAAAGACTGATGATTGCTGTACCTGTTTCACTATTACTAATTTTTTTACTCTTGTATTTTGCTTTTAATTCTTTAAAAGATGGGTTGCTTATTTACTCAGCCATTCCGCTTTCGACCATTGGAGGTATATTATTTTTAGCATTGCGTGGTATGCCATTTAGTATTAGCGCAGGTGTAGGTTTCATAGCATTGTTTGGTGTATCGGTATTAAATGGCATTGTACTTATAGCAGAATTTAATCGATTAAAAGATGAAGGTTTAACTGACCTTAAGCAAATAGTTTTAATGGGAACTAAAGTGAGACTACGACCTGTTTTAATGACTGCCTTTGTAGCATCGTTGGGCTTTTTTCCAATGGCAGTAAGCAATGGTGCAGGCGCAGAAGTACAAAGACCTTTGGCAACAGTGGTTATAGGCGGCTTACTCGTTGCTACATTTCTAACTTTATTTGTGTTGCCTGTTTTGTATATGAGTTTTGAAAAACTTAAATCCAGCAGATGACGAAGATATGCTAGCAGATAGCGCAGATAAACGTTGATTTATTGAATAATTATTTTGCGAAAATCGGCGAAATGAGCAGTGGGGTGAAATAAAAAAGGTATGCTCGCAGATTGCACACATAGGCGAAAATTTTTATTTTTTGAGTAAATCTGTAAAATGTGAGGTAGCATTCTATTAACTATTAAAAACAAAAGTTATGACTTAAAATGAAATTTCATACATCATTGGAGGTGCTATTTTTAAAGATTACAATGAACTTGGAGAGCCAGAATTGTTTGAAAGTGTTCACGAACCTGCATTAATGTAACAATTAAAAAAAATGTACTAAATGCAAAAAGCCAGCAAGAAGTACCCATTTTTTATGATGGGCAAAGGCTTGATGTTGGATTTACGCTTAAAATTTTAGTAGAAGATTTAGTAATAATAGAAATAAAATCTGTAGAAGAAATAAAGAAGTGCATTAAAAAAAATTACAGACTTATTTAAAATTAACGAGCCTAAAATTAGGCATCTTAATAAATTTTGGTACAGATAATATAGCCTCATCAATATTTAGAAAAGTAAAAAATTTATGAAAAAAATAGTTATATATGCGTTTATATGCGCTTTCTGCGGAAAATGTTTTGCGCAGCAATCCATTACATTGAATGCAGCTATTGATACTGCATTAAAAAATAATGCACAACTAAAAAATGAGCAGTTAAAAACGCAGTATCAACAAATGCTTTTAAAAACAGTAAACACAATGCCTAGTACGTATGTGTTGGCGGAAGCTGGGCAAATAAATAGTATTTACTATGATACTAAAATTGGTATATCGCAATCCTTTTCTTTTCCCAAAGTATATAAAACACAAAAAGAGTTGTACAACCAAGAGTGGAAAAGCAGTTTGCTGAATGTAGATATAAAAAAAGTATTGCTAAAAAAGCAAGTGACACAAATATTTTATAGCATAATTTATCTACAAGAAAAGAAGCAACTTTTGCAATCATCTGATAGTTTGTTTACAGCATTTTATAAAAAAGCTACATTAAGGTTATCAAAAGGAGAAAGTAATATATTAGAAAAAGCAAGCGCTGAAAGTCAATTGGGGCAAATTACGGTGCAGATAAATCAATTAGAGCAAGATGAAAAAATGTTGCAAATTCAATTTCAATTATTACTAAACAGCACTAAATCATATACGCCAAATGCAAAAGGTTATAAAGCTCCCATACAATTTTTAGCTGATACAACTTTGCTAAAAGAACATCCTGAAATAAAAATTATACGGCAACAACAAAGTATAGCCACCGCAAATATAGCCGTAGAAAAAAGCAAGCTATTGCCCGATATGCTTGCTGGCGTAAGCAACACAAGCATAAAAGGCACTGGTGCAGATAATAATTTGTACAGCAGTGCTAAGCGATTTAGTTCTGTACAAGTTGGTGTAGGGATCCCAATATTTATTAAGGCGCAAAAAGCAAAAATAAATAGTGCAAAATTTAGCAAGCAAATAGCTGAAAACGAATACAGTGCTGCCATACAAAAATTACAATCAGAATATAAATGGGCGTTTGCACAGTACAACAAGCATTTGCAAACCGTACAATATTTTGAAATAAAGGGATTGCAAAATGCTGAATTGGTTGCTTCAACTGCAAATAAACAATTGGCTAATGGCATCATCAATTATTTAGACTGGACACAATTAATAAACCAAGTTACTATTGTAAAAAATGAATACATAGATGCAATAAAAAATCTCAATGAATCTATTGTGCAACTCAATTATTTTTCTAATAAATAATATTTTAAAAATGAAAAAAATACTGTTTATACTTTTTATAATAACATCCAATTTTGCCTGCAAAAGCAAATCAACTACAGAAGTTGTAGCTCCAATTGCCACAGATGAAAATACTGTAACGCTTAATACAGCACAAATAAAAAGTGCTGAAATAACAACGGGTACTTTGGAAGAAAAAGAAATTTCATCCGTACTAAAAGTAAATGGAAAAATAGATGTACCACCACAAAATATGGTTTCCATTAGTGTGCCACTTGGAGGGTATATAAAAGCCACCAAACTATTGCCAGGCATGCATATTAGCAAGGGAGAAATAATTGCTGTAATTGAAGACCAACAATACATTCAACTTCAACAAGATTACTTAATGGCGAAAGCTAAAATTAGCTTTTTAGCCAATGAATACAATCGCCAAA
>JAYUJS010000322.1:0-8094 GCA_043765095.1 Ferruginibacter sp. | reverse complement strand
TAAATGAGTGATATAATTGAGGAAATTATTAAAGATTATGTGAGCAAAGAAACTTTAAAAAAAGCTTTGAGAATTTATGATAATTGCCATATTGATTTTCAAAATAGTGAAAATGATTTGTACGAATTTGGTTGCCAAAGCGAAACTAATAAACGAACTTATTATGAAGTAGAAATAGAATTACCGTACAATAATAGTGGTGAACCGAATACGTATTGTAGTTGTGCTGCTTTTGAAAACGATGATTATTGCAAGCATGTAGTAGCATGTTTATTGGTACTAAGAGATAGCGAACTTGATAATGGTGAAAAAGCAACATCTAAAAATGAAAATAGCAAAGTTGTAAAGCAAGAGCCTAATATTAATGTGAAATCAGACTTTGACCAAGTATTACCTTACCCCTACATTAATGAATGGACGATTTTTAGCAACTACACAAATGCAAAACGAAATAAAATAATGTACGCTGTAAATTATGATAAAGTAGTAACGATAATAGAGGAAAGTATACAAAAATCTTTGGTAGCAAATGTTGTAGTAGCAAAGAATACTTTTATTGTACGTGTAAAAAAAACTTTTTCTAATATTATAGCAACCTGTAGTTGTGGAAAACCAAGTTCATTGTGTGATCATTCAATTACCGTTTTATATTATTTACTTGCGGTCAAAAAAAATACTTATTATTTAGATACCCTTATAAATACTACAGCACAAAAAAATGAATTGCTTGCTACAATTGGTTTAACATTGAAAGATAAAGAAGCTAGCTTATTTGAATTTTATTTTGATAAAGCAGAACTAAAAATAAAAAGTAATAATGATAGTGTCATAAATTTAAAAGAATGGAACACGGGTAATTTTTTAAAAAAAGTTATTCAAGAAAAGAAAAAGAAACAAGATTTTATTCCAATATTAAATGATGCTTATATCTGCATCTTAAAAATATATATCACTACGCCAATAATAAGATGGGAAACCTATGGCATACAAGGCAGTGCAGACAAGATTATAAACCTACAAACTAAGGTAAATACCAATTCAAGAGAGGAGCTTGCAAAATATTGCAGAGCGGATGCAAATTTCATTCACCTATTTACACCTATTGGGCTTTGTGAAAAATTAAAAGAAGAGGGAGTTATAAAATATTATTATAATGCTGAGAGTGAATTGAAGCAACTATGCGAAAATAACTATAGTGAGCTAAAAAGAGTGATGATAGAAACGTTGCAAAATGATATTGAAAAGCTAAGTAATGCAAATTATTTTTTTACATCAACAGGTAAAGGAAACAAGCATAAAGTATCGGAATTAAACCCATTAAAATTTAGTGCACAGTTTTTTGATATACATTTAAAATTAACACAAAAAGATAAGTTTGCAAAACTAGAAGCCTTCATAAAAATTGGAGTAGATATTTTTCCTATCAATGCATTTGAAAACCATGCACAAATATTATTAATAAAAGAGCAGATTGCTTATGTACCAAAAACAGAGGCTTGTTGGAGAGTGTTAGCCGATTTCCAAAATAAAACTTCTTTACTTTTTCCACCAACGGAGGTAGATAAATTAATAAAAGAATATTTACTACCAATACGAAAAGAAATAAGTATAGAGTTGCCAGCTATTGCTACCCCTACCCTGCTATTACCAAACACTACAACTTTAGCAGTACGGTTAAAAGAAATGGAACCTAATTTTTTACTTTTACAACCTATTATAAAATACAACGAAGTAGAAGCAGAGTTGGATGATGAAGACATTGAATTTTTTGATGGTAAAAAAATTTCTATCATACAAAGGGATGAAGAACTTGAAAAACACTTGAAAGAAATTATAAAAAATTTACATCCAAATTTTGCTGCGCAAGAGAACCAGTCTTTTAATTATTTAACTTTTACAACAGCATTAGAAAAAGGATGGTTTTTTGATGCGCTTAAAACACTTGCAGAAAATGGAATAGAAATATATGGGCAAAAAAACTTAACAAAATTTAAGTATAACACTAATAAACCAAAGCTCAATATAAAAGGTGGCAGTGGTATAGATTGGTTTGATATAACAATTGAACTTTCTTATGGTGAACAAATTGTACCATTAAAAACATTGCGTCAAGCAATACTTAATAAGAGCGATTTTGTACAATTGGGAGATGGTACGCTAGGGTTATTACCCGAGGATTGGATAAAAAAAATGAGCCCATTGTTAAAAATGGGTAATGTAAAAAATGACAATAGTGTGCAAGTTTCTAAATTTCATTACACACTTATAGATGAACTGCACGACCAAATAGACGCTAAAGAAATTTTAGAAGAGTTAGCTTTAAAAAAGAAACAACTTAGCCAAGTAGAAAATATAAAAGAGATTACAAAATCAAAAAATATTTCTGCTACACTTCGTCCTTATCAATTGGCAGGGCTAAACTGGTTTAACCAAATGCACAGTATTGGATGGGGTGGCTGCTTGGCAGATGATATGGGGCTTGGGAAAACTTTGCAAACACTTTGCTTTTTTCAAAAACTGTATGATGAAAATAAAAAAATAAAATTACTTATTGTATGCCCTACATCACTGATTTATAACTGGCAAGCCGAGATAGATAAATTTACTAAGGGTTTAAAATACATCATCTATCATGGTACAGAAAGATATTTTCCCGAAGAAAAAAATAATAAATGGAATATTTTAATTAGCTCTTATGGCATGCTACGCAATAGCATTGAAAGTTTTCAAAGAATAAATTTTGCAGTGGCAATTTTAGATGAAAGCCAATCTATAAAAAATCCAACATCGCTTATTACAAAAGCAGTACAACTGATAAAGACAAATATAAGATTTATACTTAGTGGTACACCTGTGCAAAATAATACGTTTGATTTATACGCACAGCTTAATTTTTGTAACCCTGGCTTGCTTGGTAGCCAAGATTTTTTTAAAGGAGAGTATGCGGTACCAATAGATAAATATGGGGATAAGGATAAAAGCAAGCAACTACGTAAAATGGTATTTCCATTTATACTTAGAAGAACAAAAGAGCAAGTTGCTAAAGACTTGCCGGACAAAACAGAAACAGTAATGTACTGTGAAATGGGTGCTTACCAGCAAAAAGTATATGACACTGTAAAGGATGATTACAGAGTACGAATAATGGAAAAAATAGAAGAAGTAGGCGTAGCAAAATCATCCTTCTTATTATTAGAAGGTTTAAATAAACTTAGACAAATATGCGACTGTCCATCTATTATTGGAGACAATGAAAAAAAGCGTTTTAAACACGCAAGCATAAAACTAGATGAACTTAGCAGAGAAATTGAAGAGAATATTAGTAACCATAAAATGCTTGTGTTTTCACAATTTTTAGGAATGCTAAGTTTAATAAAAAATAAACTAGATGCAGATGGTGTAAAATATTTATACTTAGATGGTAGCACCCCTGCAAAAGACAGGAAAGAATTGGTAGATAAATTTCAAACAGACGAAAGCATACAAATATTTTTGATAAGCCTAAAAGCAGGCGGAGTGGGGCTTAACCTTACCGCTGCAGATTATGTATACATTGTAGACCCATGGTGGAACCCAGCAGTAGAAGACCAAGCAATAGACAGAACCCATAGAATTGGGCAAACAAAAAAAGTATTTTCGTATAAAATGATTTGTAAAAATACAGTGGAAGAAAAGATTTTACAATTACAAGAAAAGAAAAAAAGCCTAGCCAAAGAATTGATAAATGAAGATGCTTCGTTTGTAAAAAAACTAACTAAAGATGATGTTGCTTGGTTGCTTAGTTAAAATGTGAACATTAATCAAGATTTATTTTCATTTTTTCACATCAAACGTTTGCAAAAAAAGTGCATAGTTGTATCATACTTTCTATGTTGTTATAAAGTTATATTTGGATACTAAAATTATCTTCAATGTCTCTACTAAAACCTCATTTAAGTTTTTGGCAAATAATAAATATGAATGTTGGTTTTTTTGGCATTCAATATAGTTTTGGTTTGCAGCAAAATTCTGTTGCGCCAATTTATAGTTTTTTACATGCCGATGCAGATAAATTGCCAATGCTAAGTATAGCAGGCCCACTAACAGGTTTGATAATACAACCAATAATAGGTGCACTAAGTGATAAAACATGGTCTCAAAAAAGAGGAAGAAGAAAGCCTTATTTCATGATAGGTGCATTATTCTGTTCGATTGCACTTTTTATATTTCCATTTAGTTCAGCATTGTGGATGGCAGTAGGATGCTTATGGATATTAGATGTAGCGAACAATACTGCTATGGAACCATATAGAGCTTTTGTTGCAGATAGGCTTGATGAGAAACAACAGTATCAAGGTTTCATTATGCAAAGCATGTTTACAGGATTGGGCATTACATTAGCAGCATGGTCTCCTACTTTTTTTAAATATATATTAAAAGGCGAGTCCGCAGCTGGTATTCCATATTGGGTTTTTGGTTCATTTTTTCTTGGTGCAGTATGCTCAATAGGTTCTGTATTATGGAGTATGAAAACTACACCAGAACTAGAACCATCTGCTGAAGAAATGGAGCATATAAAAAGTAGCAGTAAAAATATTTTAACTCCATTTGTAGATATTGCTGCTGCAATAAAACACATGCCAAAAATATTGTGGTTGTTGGGCTTGGTATATTTATTTCAATGGTTTGCTATGAAAATATATTGGGATTTTTTACCTGTATCATTAAATAGAACAATTTGGAATAGCTCCATTACCGATAATGAGATATATAAAAACGAAGTAGTGCCTTTTGCGGGCCAGCTAAATGGTTTGTATAATTTAATAACCATAGGTGCAGCATTAATTTTACTAATAATTGCAAAAAAAATAAATGCAAAATTTATACATGCTGTTTGTCTATGTTTTGGAGCTTTAACAATGTTTGCTCTAACTATATTTACAAGTAAAATATCCTTAGCATTTTCCATGGTAGGCTTAGGTATTGCATGGGCAAGCATGATGGGAATACCATACTTAATTGTAACAAGCAGTATACCAAGGCAACAATTTGGTGTATATATGGGTATTATTAATATGCTCATTGTAATACCAATGCTTATTTATACTTTATCTTTTGGAAATATTTTTAGAGATTTATTAAATAGAAATGCGGTTTTGGCAATTCAATTATCTGGAGTAATGCTTCTTTTTGCTGCATTTTTTACATTACTATTAAAACCTAAGATTATAAATAAAAATTAATTTAATTAAAATTTATTAGAAAAATAATATGATAAAAACATTTCAAATTAAATTGATTTTTTTTCACCATATTTAACCACTTTAAATTAATAAAAAATTATAAAAATTAACATTTATTGTGTTTTTTAAAAAATTTACATCAAACAAATATTTTTATAAAAAAAATATAGTCGCATAAAATAAATAAATATTTTTTGTGCTATGTACATTTTTACAAACTAAAATATGAATAAAATACTTTGCATAGGAGAAGCTTTAATAGATATGATTTGTACTGATAAAGGACAAAGCCTTGCAAACGGAGAAAATTTTTTAAAGAAACCTGGTGGCGCACCAACTAATGTGGCTGCGGCTATTGCAGCGCTTGGAGGCAATGTAGAGCTTGCCGCAAAAGTGGGTAAAGACCCATTTGGCAACCAGCTTATAGAAGCTATGAAAAACTTTGGTGTAGAAACAAAATGGATGTTGCAAGATGAAAAACATTTTACCACCATGGCTTTTGTGAGCCTTATGGAAAATGGTGAAAGAGATTTTGTTTTTAACCGAGGTGCAGATGGGCAATTGAGTAATGAGGATATTTCAAATATAAATGTAGAGGAATATAGTATTGTACATTTTGGAAGTGCTACTGGATTTTTAGATGGCCCATTAAAAGAAGCATATAAAAATTTATTACATAATGCAAGAGCAAAAAATATATTTGTAAGCTTTGACCCAAATTATAGACACTTGCTTTTTCCAAATGATACTGAAAATTTTATTGAGCAAAGTTGGTACTTTTTACAAAATTGTAATTTCTTTAAGTTGAGTGATGAAGAAGCGTTGTTGATTACGAAAACTACAACGATAGCCGATGCAACACTAATGTTTATAGAAAAAACTACCGCAAATTTTGCTATAACAATTGGTGCAGAAGGCACATTGTTTGGGCACAATAATACAACCACAGTTATACCTAGTATTAAAATATACCCTATTGATACAACTGGCGCCGGCGATGCATTCGTTGGGGCTTTATTGTTTCAATTAAGTGGTAAAAGTATAATAGAAATTGAAAATCTTACATTATTGCAATGGACAAATATTATTGCTAATGCAAATAAGGCAGGTGCTAGAACCTGCGAATACCTTGGAGCTATGGAAGCTTTTAAACATTTAAACAACAATATATTTAATTGATAGTATAATTATTAGTGAGTAAAATAAACGCCAACATATTAAACCAAGAGGAAGAAATGATTGCTATAAATAGTGATTATTTTAACAGAAATAAATCTGCTGAGGAAAATATTAAAATGCTGTTTGATAAGTTGTATGCCAACCATCCAAATGCAAAGGAATGTTACACGCAACTTTTAATGATAATAGATATTGCTTTTACGAACAGAAGCAATGAATTGAAAAAGTTAGACATTGCTAAAACAAAAAATGAAAATAGCAAATGGTTTTTGAGCAACAAGCTTTGTGGCATGAGTTTGTATGTAGATAGATTTTGCGGCTCATTAAAAAACTTGCAAAACAAACTAGATTATTTTGAAGATTTGGGTGTAAACTTTTTACACATAATGCCAATTTTTGAAAGCCCAAAAAACGAAAGTGATGGAGGATATGCAGTAAGTAATTTTAGAAAAATTGATGCTCGTTTTGGTACAATTGAAGATGTAAAAGTTTTGCAACAAAGCATGCATAAAAAAGATATGTGTTTAATGTTGGATATTGTATTGAACCATACTTCGCACAAGCATGAGTGGGCAATGAAGGCAAAGGCTGGTGAAAAAAAATATCAAGATTTTTTTTATTTTTTTGATGATAGACAAATACCTGACCAACTAGAGCAAACAATGCCCGAAGTTTTTCCTGAAAGTTCTCCTGGTAATTTTACTTACATAAAAGAATTAGATAAATGGGTAATGACAGTTTTTCATAATTACCAATGGGATTTGAATTATAAAAACCCTGCTGTTTTTAATGAAATGCTAGATAATATTTTTTTTAGTGCTAACCTTGGAGTAGATGTTTTAAGGATAGATGCGCCAGCATTTTTATGGAAAAAAATTGGAACAAATAGCCAAAACTTAGAAGAAGCGCATACCATAATACAATTAATAAAGCAATGTGTGCAAGTAGCTACGCCCGGCATGGCATTGCTTGCAGAAGCAATTGTATCACCTACTGAGATATTGAAATATTTTGGTGAAAATGATTTTGTAGCAAGAGAAAGTGATTTTGCCTACAACGCAACCCAAATGGCTTTACAATGGGATGCACTGGCTACAGGCGATACACGGGTAATGCTGGCTGCACAATCGCAGCTTTTAAAAAAACCTTATGGCACTACATGGATAACTTATACTCGCTGTCACGATGATATTGGGCTTGGATATGATGATTACATGATTGGGCAAGCTGGTTATAATCCTTATGAACATAGAACATTTTTAAAAAATTATTACGCTGGAAATTTTAATGGTTCACCTGCTAAAGGTGCATTGTTTTCTGTAAATGAAAAAACTGGCGATGCTAGAATTAGTGGCTCACTTGCAGCTTTATGTGGTTTAGAAAAAGCAATTGAATTAAATGATACCAATGCTATTGAAATATCCATTGCTAAAATAATTTTAATGCAAGCTCAGAGTTTCTTTTTAGGTGGTGTGCCTGTTATTTTTTATGGGGATGAACAAGGCTATACAAATGATTACACTTATTTAAATGATGTAGATAAAAGTTACGACAACCGTTGGATGCACCGCCCACTAATAGATTGGGAGAAAAATAAAAAATCTTTTATAGAAGGTACAACTGAACATACAATATTTTCTCTCACAAAAAAACTGATTGCCATTCGCAAGTGTTTATCTGTAATTGCAGATAA
>JAYUJS010000321.1:0-8095 GCA_043765095.1 Ferruginibacter sp. | reverse complement strand
GCTTCAAAGATTTTACAAAACTTTTCTTAACAGTTATTTCCATTCCATTTCTTTTTTAAATTCTGCTAAAGTTAAAGTTTCTTCCTTTTCAGCGTTACGCATTTGTTGCAATAAAATGTAATCCACTACTTCTTCGTTATGTTGAGTAAGTACCAAAAGGATATTTTCTACTTCTTTATCAGTCCAAGTTCCCCTTTGTTTTTTAACGGAAAAGTAAGTTGAACGCATACCAATTTTTTTTGCAACAAAATCATTCCTGTAACCACTAACATCTAAAAGTGTAGGAATGCTCTCTTTAATTTTTTGATATTCTGCGATTGCTTGTAACATAAATTCGATATTTTAAATATAATAAAGTATAATTTTAAATACAAATGTAATGATTTTTTATGAATCAGCATAATATTAATTACAGGAATTACAGGAAAAAATAAATAATCTTTCCTTTGCTATATAGTTTTTATAAACAAATCGTACCCATATTTAAAAATCATAAAAGTTACAATTGCTAAAAAAATTAATCGTACAAAATTGTTGCCCTTTTTTAAAGCAAGCTTTGTACCTAAAATATTTCCAGCGATATTAAATATTGCCAAGATAATAGCAAGTTCAATAATAAAATTCCCTTCCTTAATAAAAACAATCAAAGCAGAAATATTTGTAACGCAATTTATAACTTTAGAGTATGCTGAGGCTTTCACAAATTCGAACCCTAAAATGACTACGAACCCCAAAACAAAAAAACTACCTGTGCCTGGACCAAAAAAACCGTCGTAAAAACCGACAATAGTTCCTAAACATGAGCCATAAATTATTTGTTTTGCAAACGATAAATTTTTTGATGTTGATGAACCTAATTCTTTTTTAAAATAGGTGTAAAATGCCATTGCAATTAAAACTACAAAAATTATTGGTTTTAAAGTATTTACATTAATAAAAACAACTGCCTTTGCACCAATGATTGATGCAATACCTGCAAACAAAGAAATTGTGACAAGTAAAGTAAAATTAAATTTTATTCGCTTAGAATAATGTAATGCAGACATGCTAGTGCCAGCTAATGCTGAAATTTTATTTGTTCCAAATATTGAAAATATGAAAATATTTGGCAACAAATTTAGCATTGCAGGAAGTTGTATTAGTCCTCCACCACCTACAACGGCATCTATAAAACCAGCAATAAATGAAAATGATATTAATAAAAAAACTGTAAATACACCATGCTCTACAAAAACATTTATAAATACCATTGTTATTTAAATTCATTTTTATTTTAAACTTATAAAATATACCCATCAGGCACCACAGCACCTTTTTTAATAACTACAATACCTTCTTTTATAGTAAGTAATTCATGATCGCCATCAGTTAAATGAATACCACCTATTATTTTTACGTTATTACCAATTCTACAATCCTTATCAGCTATAACATTTTTAAGTTCACAATTATCCCCTATACCTACTTTTGGTATTCCAATATTATAATTTTTTGCTATTTCATCTATACTTTCATAAAAATCGCTACCCATTATATAGCAGCTATCTAATATTGAGCCAGCTCCTATCCTGCTTCTTATTCCAATTACACAGTTATGAAGCATTTTTGCATGTATTATACAACCTTCTGATACTAGCGTTTGCGTAATCGTTGTGCCTGTTATTTTTGCTGGTGGTAGCATTCTTGCACGAGTATATACCATTTGGTTACTATCAAATAAATTAAATGGGGGTATATCTAATGTAAGAGCAAGGTTTGCTTCAAAAAATGAATAAATATTTCCAATATCTGTCCAATATCCACCATATTGATAGCTTATTACTTTGTATTTGCTTATAGCATCTGGTATTATTTCTTTACCAAAATCAGTAGCATCTTTTTTTTCTTCGCCTAATAAATCAAACAAAAGTTTTTTATTAAAAATATAAATACCCATAGATGCTAGGTAATTTCTTCCAGCTCCTTGCATCTCAGCACCTGTATCGCTTATCCAATTAGGCAGCAAATCTGTTGCAGGTTTTTCTATAAAAGAAGTGATGGTATTTTGCTTATTTGTTTTTAATAAGCCAAATTCTGTAGCTTCCCTAGCAGTAACAGGAATTGTAGCAATAGTTATATCCGCCCCAGCAGCTTTATGGTTATCTATCATAGCAGCAAAATCCATTTGGTACAATTGGTCGCCACTTAATATTAAAACATAATCAAAATCATGTTTATCAATATGCTTAAAACATTGGCGTACGGCATCTGCAGTACCTTGATACCATCCTGGGCTATCAGGCGTTTGCTCCGCCGCCAAAATATCTACAAAACCATTGCTAAAACCACTGAATTGGTAAGCGTTTTTTATGTGTTTGTTAAGCGAAGCAGAATTGTATTGTGTAAGTACAAACATTCTATTAATACCACTATTTATACAATTAGAAATTGGAATATCTACCAACCGATATTTACCTGCAATAGGTACTGCGGGCTTGCTACGGGTGGCGGTAAGTGGAAATAATCTACTGCCTGCTCCCCCACCTAAAATTACGGATACTACTTGCTTGCTTGTCATATTTATTTATTTTACTGAATTATAAAGATTAATATATTGTTGTGCACTTGCTGGCCAACTGTTATCTATTTCCATCATTCGCTTGCGTATCTCTATCATTTTGTCAGTATTTTTATACAATTCCAATGCTCTTTGTATAGAAATATCAATATCATATAAAGAGGCATAATCAAAACAAAGTCCATATCCATTTTCTTCATCAATATCTTTTACTGTATCTCTCAAACCTCCAGTACGCCTTACCATTGGCACAGTACCATACCGCATTGCATATAGCTGGTTTAAGCCACAAGGCTCTACCCTACTTGGCATCAATAAAAAATCTGCGCCAGCATACATAAGGTGACTTAGCTTTTCATTGTATGTAATTTGTGTATTGTAATAGCCTGCAAATTTGCTTTGCAAGCTATATAATGCATGTTCAATGTTAGGTTCTCCACTGCCCAATATAAGTACATTAAATTGCCCTTTGTACATAGTAAGCGCATTACGAAGTGCCTCAGGTAGAAGGTCTGCAGCCTTCTCCCCTACTAGCCTTCCTATAAATACAAACAAAGGCAAATTTTGCTGCAAGTCAAAGTCATCACACAATTTTTTCTTATTAAGTGCCTTGCCTTCAGTCACATCTTTTACAAAAAAATTATCTAAAATATAAGTATCTGTTGATGGATTCCATACTGCATAATCAATACCATTTATAATACCACTGCATTTCGCATATTCCTTTTTAAATAAATTTTCTAATCCATTAGCGTTGTCCATTAGCTCTTGCATATAGCTAGGGCTTACAGTATTTAATTTATCAGCACATCTTATGGCACATGCAAGAGGGTTTACGGTATTATCCCAATCAAGCAAACCCCAATTCCAAGTATCCCATGCAGGCATGTAAGCGGCTTTTTCCCAACCCATCCATCCTTGGTATTGGGCATTGTGTATAGTTAATATTGTAGAAATATTTTTTAACTTTCCGTATGCAAAACATTGTTTCATCATAAAAGGAATAAGCCCAGCGTGGTAGTCATGTACATGCACTACATCTGGCAGGTGTTCCCATTTATTTATCCATTCCATTACTGCTATTTGAAATGCGCAAAACCGTTCTGCGTCGTCATCATAACCATAAACCTTTTCTCTATCTAGCAATCCATTTATATCTACACAATACAAATCAAAACCTAATTTATTATGCCTTTCTTTAATAATGGTGTAATCAAAATTCATTTTTCCCATCGAAAAATTTTCCTTGTGTACTACATCCCACTCATTATCAAACAAAAATTTTGTACGATACATTGGCATTACTACTTTAGCTATCTGCCCTATCTGTTGTTGGTATCGAGGAAGCGCCCCCACTACATCTGCTAGCCCTCCTACTTTTGCCATTGGGTAGCACTCTGCACTTACATGTATTATTTCCATGCTATAAATTAAATATTTTTTACAATTTAAGAAGTAAAATTTTATAAGCAAATATTTTTGCATTTTTTCTTTTTTTGCAATAACCTGCAATTATTCTTTTTGGTATATAATAAGATACTTTTATGCAGATGGCAATTAGCCTAAGCCAACTAGCTTTTGCCAATTGCAAACTACCCCTTGCCCCTTGCCAAGTGCTTTACCATTTTATTAACAAGTTTTAAGGTTACTTATTTATTTCACTTGTATTAACTATGTTTGTAACAAATTATCAAGTAAAAATTTAAACTTAAACAAAATGAAAATTACAAAAATTTCTTTGGCTGCTGCTATAATAGTTGCCGTAGCATTTACAAGCTGTAAACCTAAGGATGCAGACATTCAAGCTGGCGTAGAAACGGCTTTAAAAGCAGAACCAAAATCAGCTACAACTAAAGTTGAAGTAAAAGATGGGGTTGTAACCTTATCAGGCGAATGTGGTGATGCTGATTGCAAAGCAAATTGCGAAAAATTAGCTTCTGCGGTAAAAGGAGTTAAACCACCAGTTGTAAATAATCTTACGGTAACTCCACCACCAGCGCCAGTAGTAGCACCAGCTTCTACCACTACTGTAATGGATGCAAAAGTTATGCAAACAATTAAGGATGGCTTAAAAGATATTAAAGGTGTAGTTGTAGATTTTGCAACAGGCAAGCCTGTATTATCTGGTGAAGTAACAGCAGCAGATAGAATGAAAATTATGCAAATGCAATCTTCTGCAAAAGTTATGTTTGACGTAACTAAATTAATGACAAAAAAATAATTCCCTTTTAAAAAAAATTAAAAATACACAAAATGGCATTACAAGATAAATATGCAGAATTGGTACAAGCAGCACACGCACATGGTGTAGCTAACTTATCTGTAGCAGAACAAAATGGTGTTTTACATGTATCAGGTACAGCAGCTAATACGGCTACTTACGATGCATTATGGGCTTTGTACGCAAAAATAGACCCAGATATGGCAAGCGGAGATTTAATGATGAACATTGACATTAAAGCAGATGCTGGTGCACAACTAAAAGTAACTACTGATGCTAGCAACCTTAACATTAGAAGTACACCAAGTACTGAAGGTGAAGTGGTAGGAAAAGCGGCACATGGCGAAACAGTAACTTTAGTAGAGAAAACAGACGACAGCTGGTGGAAAGTAAGAACAGCAGATGGTGAAGAAGGTTATGCATTTGCACAATACTTATCTCCAATGTAATAAAATACAAATTTTTAAAAGCTGGCCCATTATTTGAGCCAGCTTTTTTGTAAGTTTTTTATTGAATATAAAATTATTATAACTATTTAAATATTATCTCAAATATTTTATAATCAAAATTTTTTTACCAAAACACTAGTCCACCAAGTTTTGCCATTTCTACATTAGCCAAGCAAAGTTGGTAATCATATTGCAACTTTGCAGCCGCAGCTTTTTGGGTATTTGTAATTGCATTTAGCAATTCCAAATTGGTGCCGATGCCATTTTTAAATCTTATTTGTGCCAAATCTTTTGCTGCTGCTGCTTGTACTATTTGCCCTTCTACATTTTGTAATCTTTGCTTTGCAGATGAAATATCAATTTTAATCTGATTGTAATCTTTTTTAAAACTACTATCCATACTATTCAGAGTAAGTGTTTGAAGTTTTATCATACTTTCATTTACTAGCAAATTTTTCTTTATACGTCCACCATTGTATATGGGCACACTAAGGCCTATCCCTGCTAAATAATTAAATCGAAAATCATATAGCGATGGTACAAATCCATTTCTAAAACCTGTAGCAGCATTTAACATTATGGATGGTTTGTTTTGCAAGGCAGTAATTTTTTTTTCAGCCTCTGCAATTTTTATTTTATCATTTTGCAAAATGTATTCTACACTTTGAGCTTTTGCTTGAGAAAGAAATTCTTTCACATTTTTGGAACTAGATATAAAATTAAATTTTGTTTCATTTATGATTTTATCTCCTGAAAAATATTGCAATAAATTTTCTTGCTTACTCAATATATTTTCTAAGTCTACTTTTTTATTTAATTCTTGGTCTACAGAAGCTTGTATGGTGAGATTATCAAATTCTAAGGCAACGCCAAGTTTTATTTTTATACGTATGTCTTTTTGTATTTCATATAAATAGGCCAATACGTTATCTTGTATTATAATATTATTTTTTGTATAAATAATGCCATAATAAATATTGGCAATTTGGTATGCTATTTGTAATTTGGCAGCATCAATATTGTGTTTGGTTGATGTTAATTCTATTTTAGCTTTTTCAACATTTTTTTTTAAAGTGCCAAAATCATACAATACATAGCTACCACTTGCATTTATATTATAATTAAAATTTGGATTTATTTTTATGTTTGTACCACCAAACATAAACTCATTTACAGGAGCTAAATAATTTAAACTTGTCGTTGCATTAATTATTGGGCTTCTGCTTGTATTTATTACATCTATTTTAGCTTCGTTTATTAAAACAGTTTGTTCAAGCTCTTTAAACTTTGGAAAATAGGTAAACGAATTTTTTACCAAAGTAGATAACTCTTTATTTTCTACTTGTGCAAAACTGCTTGCTAGTATAAAAGCATTAGCCAAGAGCAATATTATTTTCTTCATACTATGTATTTTTTTTATTAATGTGCAGATTCTTCTGCAATTTTTTTTGAAGCAGCATCTAATTTTTTTGTGCTAAGCATAAATATTACTGGCAATGCACATATAAAAAATACTGCCATAAACTTAAAACCATCTAAATAACTTTGTAAATAAGCTTGCTTAGTTACCGCCATATCTACCATTTTGTTTGCAATGTTTGCCGCATCAAAACTATTAGCACCTTTAGCTATTGCGTTTTGTGCTATACCGTTTAATCGTTCCTGTAGCAATGGGTTTTCTGGGTATAAATTGGTAAGTAAATCTATTTTATGTACTGCAAAACGCCTAGCTATATAAGTGTTCATTGTAGCTATACCAAATGCCCCACCAAGCTGACGAAGCATATTGGTAAGTGCAATACCATAAGGCATATCTTTTGGCAAAAGGCCTACCACAGCTTGCTGTGTAAGCGGCACTATTAAACTTGCAGTACCTATTCCCCTAAATATTTGTGGCCATATAAACCAAGCCCTGCTACTTTCTGCGGTAGCTAGCGAACTTGTATACCCATGCAATATGAAAAATATAAAACCAATTATTACAAAATAAATTGGCTTTACGCCCTTGCCTAGTGTAATGCCAATCGTAATCATACATACCATGCCTGCCAGCGCACCAGGCACTAATGCAAAGCCAGCCTCCGATGGTGAATAACCAAATATGCGCTGTGTTAAAACAGGAAAAATAAATATGGAACCAAACAAGCCAAAGCCATTTACAAAATTTAAAATATTTGTACCTATTAAATTTCTACTTTTTAAAACCCTTAAGTTTATAAATGGATGTTCAAAATATAATTCCCACAAAATAAAACCTATAATACCTACAACAGCAAAAAATGAAAATATTTTAATATTTGCATCTTCAAACCAATCATTTGGCTGCCCTTTTTCAAGCACATATTGCAAAGAACCTATACCAACTGTAAGTGCAATAATGCCAAGCCAATCTATTGTTTGTTGGCTTCTATTAATGTTATATTCTTCCGGCTTTCTATCTACAAATTTATAGGTAAGCGCAAATGCTATAATTCCAAAAGGGATATTAATATCAAAAATAAGCGGCCAATTATGATTTTCTACAATAATACCACCGAGTGTAGGCCCGAGTGCTGGGCCTATTACAACACCTAAACCAAACATACCTGCTGCCATGCCTCTTTTTTCTGGTGGAAAAGCATCAAACAAAATAGCTTGAGAGGTGGAAAGCAAAGCTCCACCACCAATACCTTGCAAAAATCGCCACAGCACAAGCTCTGGTAAGCTATGCGAAATACCGCACAGGTAGGAGGTGATGGTAAATATTGCTATAGAGGTAAGATAATAATTTTTTCTGCCAAAGTATTTTGCCAAAAAACCCGTCATGGGTATAATGATAACATTGGCAATAGCGTAAGCCGTTATTACCCAACTTGCATCTTCAATAGT
>JAYUJS010000320.1:0-2990 GCA_043765095.1 Ferruginibacter sp. | reverse complement strand
ATACACTGCAAAATTTAGTGGTTGTTGCCGATGTAGGTTTATTATCCAGCAAGAACATTGCATCGCTTTAAAACTTAGGGTTATCAGTACATTTTAGGAGCAAGAATTAAGAATGAAAGCAAAGCAATGACAAAGCAAATACAATCTTTGCAATTAGAAAATGGGACAGCCTCTCCAGCATATTAGGAGCTTAAAAGGCTTAATAACCAATATAAACCATTGTTGTCCGAGATAAATAAAAGGGGTTAGGCTTTAGCCGCCCCTTTTATCATAGTTTTATGTTACCACACAAAAAACTATGAACCAAAGTAACAATTATTTCGGACAGCACTTATTTTCTCAGGTAACTTCTTTATGCAGTAAATCCATTCTGCAAGCCTGTATTCAAAAAACGGGAGCCAACAGGTGTTACAAACAGTTAAAGACTTATGAGCACTTCATTTCGATGCTTTACTGTGTTATTAGTGGTTGTACTTCCCTTCGTGAGATTGAGACAGGGCTTGGCATAGCGCAGGGCAAGCTTAATCATTTGGGTATAGATTATGTGCCACCCAGAAGTACCTTGAGCGACGGTAACAAGAATAGGCCTGCCAGCGTATTCAAATCCATTTATGAGCACCTGTACAGTTTGTACAAGCCCAGTATCTCGGACAGCAGTTTACCCAAAGCAGTGCTGGACAAATTATTTTTACTCGATGCCACTGTGTTTGGCTTGTTTAAAGCCATTCTTAAAACCAGTGGCAGACATGCAGATAATGGTAAAAAGAAAGGAGGTATCAAGAAAAATACGGTGCTGAACGGAGCTACTTTAATGCCCCACTTTATTGAATTCTCTGCCGCTGCCGACCATGACCAGCAAATCTTTAAAGCCCTTAAACTACCAGCAGGGTCTTATATTATTTTTGATAAAGGATACAATAATTATAAACAGTTTGCAGCATTCAGCAGTGCCGGTGTTTTCTTTATCACCCGGCAAAAAGAAAATGCGGTCTATCAAACTATTACAGAATGCCTGCACGACAGCAATAGCGCTGATGCCATATTGAAAGAAGCTATTATTATACAGGAGTACACCGATGAACAAGGCAATAAACAGCAGTTTCGCCTGCGAAGGATTGCCTGGTGGGATGAAAAGCAGCAAAAGGCGTATGAGTTCATCACCAACAATTTTGAACTGGATGCACCTACTATTGCAAAGCTGTATCAATACAGGTGGCAGATAGAACTATTCTTTAAAAAACTAAAACAGAATTTTCCGCTACAATACTTTGTAGGGGATAATCAGAATGCGATAGAAATACAGATTTGGGTGTCCATTATAGCCTTGTTGCTACTGTCAGTTATTCACTGTAAAAATAAAACAAGTATGGCTTTTAGCGTATTTGTAACCGCTATCAAACTACACCTGTTCAACTATATCAGTATTAATCAGCTATTAAAAGAATACAAAAAGAAAAGAAACAGAAAGGCAGTTCAACATGATTTGTTTAGTTCGGCATAGCCCCTGCTTTTGCATAATAATTAAAAAAGCAATACTGTAAAGAGTTGTAATTAATAAAAGTTCACAAAAAGCTATTTTGTCGGACAACAATGGTTTAAATCCTCAGCACTTTTTTTTAACTTTTCAAATAATAATAACTTCGACCGTCTTGAACCATTCATTTGAAGGGTGTGAAATGCCATTTCTTTTAGCATTTCTGTATCGTATGTTCTAATGGAAGGGTTATCATTACTTCTGTAAATGTTTCCATCACTTGTCTCTTGTCTTCTTAAAATAGCTGGGTCAAGTATTTTTGCGGCAATTAGTTTATAATCATCAAACTCATGATTATAGTTATCTTCTAATAGTCTAATCCATGAAAACTGACTGTAATACGCCATGATATTATTGGATGCGTCCGTTTTTCTGATAAGCCTAAACCCTCCTGAATTTTTTAACTGATCAAAAGTTCTGCTATTATTTGCAAAAGGAATAGACCTTGGTCCTTTTCTAGCTGCAAAATATAGCTGATCTCCATTTTGTTTTGCAAGTTGTGGAGTGTTAAGTAAATCTATTAAAGTATCAAGTGTTTGTATTCCCATTTGCTCTTGTTCTATCATAACGTTTAGGTTTTTGATATCATCTTGCAAATCTGATGTCATTGATTTTATAAACTGTAATTCTCTATCTTTTTCAATTTTATGTTCAAGTTGATATTCTGCCAAAAAACCGCAGAATACTGCAAGAAATAACATTAAAAATTCCCAAAAGTAAGATTTCCAATTCTTCTTGCCTTCATGATGTCCATGATGATGTACTTCCATTTTTTCAGCTTCTTGATTTTGTGTATTATTATCAATTTCATCCTTTGTGATATTATCTTCAGATAGATATCCCTTTTGACTGTCTGTAGAATTATCTACATGTTCTTCTTCAATATTTTCAGCCATTAATTTTAAATTATTTTAGTTATTGTAGTGTTGCCTTAGTACGAAGTATCACTATTTTATCTGCATCAGCTTTTTTTGCAACCAACTGTCTGCTATAGGTATTAGCCACTTTGTATCAAATTCATTTTTGGTAAGTACTGTATTGTTGCAATACAATGTATGTATACTAATTGTACCATCATCAAATGCAGCTTGTAACTGCTGTAGTGGTATCAATTTTATTTTTTCATCTATTACAAAAGCCATCATCAATCTATCAAAAAAATCTATAGTGTATTGTATGCCAATTTGTTGAATTAATTTAATAGCACTATCTGTACTACAGCCACTTACGCCTGTGTTTGTTTCATCAGCTAGTAATACAATAAATTGGTTAAAAAAAAGGGTAGCATAGCCTGTAACTGCTGCCCCATGGCTTTTCCAGGTGGCTGTAAATTGTTCTAGTTGTTTATTTATTTCTTCGGCTTCTGCATTGGTAAATGCTCTATTGCTTTGAAATACCCATACTTTTGATTGAGGATTAAAATTAAATGGAAGGGTGGTTGGTTGCATCATAATAT
>JAYUJS010000319.1:0-1046 GCA_043765095.1 Ferruginibacter sp. | reverse complement strand
GTGGTGGAGGTACTTGTAGTTGTGCAGGTGCTACCTATGTTAGCCCAGTTATTTGTACCGATGCATCTGGTTGGACATATCATAAAAACAATGGTAGTAACAACAAGGTATTTGCAATAAACTTTGGTGCTAATACTGGTGTAGCTTACACAGTAACTATGGATGCTAGCACAGCGGCATCAGCCAGAAGAAAGACTAATCTTAGTGTAACTGTAGGAACTAAGCAATACGATAGTGCTGCAGTTTTAGGAGCAAGAATGGTGAATATAACTTATACTGGAACTGCCATTACCTCTCCTGTAAAATTTCGTTTTTATTATGATAGTGCAGAAATTAAAAATGATTCTAGCTGGATTGTTGGCTCTAGTATGGTAGGCAACGGCGGTGGCGTAGCCAAGCCTATATTAGTAGATAGTACTTGGAAATGGTTTAAATATGAAGGTACAGTTGCCAACACAGTGGCTAGCTTAACGGCAAGTGGCTTACCTGTGGGCAACGGTTTTACGGCAAATACAGCAACCGCTTTAATACCAGACGAATATGGTAAAGAAGACGGAGTAAACTACGTACAATTTAACTATTTAACCAATTTCTCTACTATTGGATATATACAAACTTTTACAAAAAGTAACGATTTAACCGTATTGCCAATAGGTTTGCAGTCATTTAAAATTTCTAAATCAAATTGTGAAGGAACGTTGCTTTGGGAAACAAGTTCAGAACAAAACTCCGATAGGTTTGAAATAGAAAATTCTACTGATTATGGAAGCACATGGAATAAAATTGGTAGTGTTAACGGTGCAACAAATTCGCCATCGTTAAGAAGTTATTTATTTAAAACTCAAATAAAATCGGGTGCTTTTTCACTATATCGCTTAAAAATAATTGATAAAGATACTCGTTTTTATTATTCAAGCATTGTATCTGTGAGATGTGATGGTGTTACTATACCAATGAGCATTTTCCCTAATCCTGCTAATAATACAATTTATGTAACTGGGCTACAAACTGGTACTAATGAGTTACAGGTTATAAATAGTGCCGGA
>JAYUJS010000318.1:0-1047 GCA_043765095.1 Ferruginibacter sp. | reverse complement strand
ATAAATTAGTTGCAAATATACAAATTTATAGCCTCTTTTCTTACTGTTTTCTTGTTTTGTGAAAGGTCTGGCGTAATGCACACAGCATCCAATACCACGCTACCAACAACCAAAAACATAAAATCTATCTTGTTTTTAAACACAAGTATTGATTGGTAAAGACAGCAACCCACCTACGTAGTAATACTTATTATAAAAAAATAGTATAAATTAATTTAAAGTTTAGCTGTAGTATATAATCTACACAAATTTAAAAAAGCTAGTTTTATTTCTATAAAAAGCTGTAAAATATTAAAGTTTTCAACAAAAACCAACCGTATTTTCCACAAAAAACAAGTGTTTACGAAAATTTTACAATTTATTTTATCAACATTTTAACGTATAAAAACTTTAATTTCAATGTTTTAATTATAAAAATAACCCAACAGCACCCAGCTTCCAATAAAAATTTAGTAATTCTACTACAAATTTAAAAAAACATACTACATTTGTATTCTAAAAACCAACCTAAAGTATGAAGCCAAATTCTACACTAATTGCTATGATACTATTTATAGTAACTAATATTACAAATGCGCAAAGCTTTGTAACGGTTAATAAGTTTGTTGATAATTTTAGTAATACAGCTACTGCAGAAGCCAATGTGCACCCTTACACAACTGCATGTGGCAACAAACAAATACAAAGCATTACAAAAACAAATAGTGCAATAGGTGGCACTAGAGAAATATTTTTTAACGGCAACACAGCTAGCTGTACAGATAATAAAATAACGACTAGCAATAATTTATTAAATTTTTCATTAAACGAAGCAGGTAATAATTGGATAAGCACCAATGTAGTATACGATGCCAATACAACCAACGACCTCACGTTAAATGAAAAAGGAATGCAGCTAGATTTGAATAGCAATAATGTAAAAAATGCTGTTTTTTCTATAGATTTTTTTGATATAAACTCAAACAACGATATATATGTATCGCTAATGCTTTACTCAGCAGCAGATGCATATAGCACACTATCTGTAAAGCTTGGCGGAAAAAACCT
>JAYUJS010000317.1:0-2990 GCA_043765095.1 Ferruginibacter sp. | reverse complement strand
CTTTAGCAAATAAGTTTATTTCTAAAGTAGGAAAAATAATACCAGCCCTACTTTGTACTCCACCCTTACTTGCTAAGGTACTGCCCGCAGTCTTATTTGTTTCTTTTAAAATAATTGTACCTCCGCCTCCTATACTGCCTTGTATTAGAAACCCTTGCCCGCTTTCTATATTATTTTGTGCTGTGCCTAAATATTCATAATCACCTGTGATAATACTTTTTACACGCTGCTCATATTTACCAGCGTTATATAATGTTCCGACTGGGTTAGCGTTCCACACTGTGTAGCTGCCTTCTACACCAGTAGGTATAGCTACTTGCTTAAAATCTATTTGTGAAGGATATGGGTTTCCAATAGATAAAAATTTATTAGCAACAACAGTATATGGTTGGTCGCCTGTAAGTATTTTTCCTTTTATGCGTAGGGTGGTTGAGCCGGTAGTACCTCCGTAACCCACAGTTCTATCCCCTCTTACAAATATAAAATATCCTTCTTTATTTATAATATTAGCCGTATTGGTATTTGTAACATTTATAAAATTATCCGAAAACATGTCGTACGATTTCATAGATGCTCTTTGCGAAATATCATCCATACCTGTAACGGCACCCCCAGGACCAGTTATTTGTGTACCATACCCTACAGTTGCATTTCCAGCTTCTTGCCATTCTGATTTTACTTTTGTGGTAGCATCAAGCTGAAATGGTGTAGCTAAAAAACGCCATGCTTTGAATGGACGAAGGTAACGCTCTATAGAAAAACGACCTTGCCCTGTGTAAATTATACTTGCTGATGTAGGAAATGCCGCTACATTAGCAGTTTGTATAGCGTTACTTTTAAATGAAATTATACCCGTACCAAAATCTAATTTGCTATTAACTCCAAAAGTATTTGTACCAAAAATATTAAAGTCTTTATTTTGTGTAATACCAACTGTATTTGTAATGGTACAATTTTGAACGTTCATATTATTTGCTACCGCATTGCTACCTGATATGGTTTGTGCAGTAGAGCCAGATAAAATTAATAACCCATTTGCATTGGTATTTACATTAAATGTACCATCTGCTGTTATATTTCCTTTCAATTCAAAACCAGTTCCACTTACAGATGCACCATTGTTTAAAGTACTGCCTGACCTTATTGTTAAATTACCATTTAAAAGCATGGCTTGTGCATTGGTATTTTCATTATACAATGTGTATGTGCCTAAGCCTTGTGTGCCACCTACGTCTAAATTTCCCTTTACTGTAGCAAAACCACCTACAGAGCCTAAAAATTTCTCTGTAATACCATTGGCATTATGAAACCCACTTACACTTTCAAAAGTAAGATTTGGATAAAACATTTGAGTGGTCGTAACTGCTATTACTCCATCACCGTTGTATCTAAATATCCAATTTGCAGTTGCAGGGATAGTGTTTATTCCGCCTTCATAGGCAGACTGATACGCATTTACAGAAGCAGAGTTTGTTTTTACAATGGTAGCATTTAATGCTACATTCCAAGTAGCACCTACTTCAAAATAAATACCATTGCCAGATGATGACCTGTCGGTGAATAAGCCATTTACTAAAAAATCTGCACCTGCTTGTCTATTTAAAAATCTAATTTGTGCACTAGTTCCTAGTTCAAATTCGCCCCCATTTTCTATTGTAACTTTACTTTCTTCAAGCAATAAACTATTTATTGCAAATGTTATTTTATGCCCATTTTGAATAATAACTTGGTCAGAATTTTTTGCAATAGGATAAGAACACGTAGGCACATAGGTAATATTATCATCACTCATAAGCCAGCTTGCTGGGGCTGTCCAATTGCCTAAAGCTATGTTAGATTTGTAATAAGCTTTTGTGCTATAGCTAAATTCAGCTGCATAACTAACATTTGTACAACCTGCTTTTGCTAATTCGCAATAAAATTGAACTTTGTATAAAGCACTTATATCTCCAGTAATAGTAAAAATAGAAGAGGTAGAGCCCGCTACAAATGCAGGTGCAAGATTAGAGTTTGCCCCATTGGCACTTACATAATCCCAAGTATTTGTAGTGGTATTAAAAAATTTCCATTGGTAGGCGGTAGGTGTACCAAGTGCTGTTATATTCATAGAAAAAGTGCATGCTTGGTCTACAGGGTTAGCTGCTACATAAATTGGTGCTACTACATTGTAATAAGTAATGTCCGCTGTTGATTCTGTAGATAATATTGTCCATTCAGCAGCCGTATATGTTGCATTAGGTGCTGTAATATTTGTATTTCTTTTTATGGTAAAACCATTCTCATCAGGTGCTATAACTCTATCTAAAATAACTCCATTTTTTAATAATCTAATTTCATCAAAACCATCGTTATACCCTACTCCATTATTTGCTTGTGTACCATTTGCTAGGCCACCATTACCGCCTGCATAATATACAATAACTTGTCCTGGTGCTATTGTTCCGCTAATATTCCAAGTTGTAATATTATTTCCTGGATTATTTACAACGCTAAGTTCATAATCTGGCCCATCTAAATTTATAACATTTAGCGTACCATTGTATATTTCTATATAATGATTGTTTCCACTTGAAGGGTCATAAATTTCGGAAATTATTAAATCGCTTATTCCACAGCTACCACTGGTAGTAATGAGGGTAAACCCTGTAAATGGAATGCTATAACAACCAAATGCATTAGATACAATTATATCTGTAACTGTAGCAACACCTGCTGGTACAATAGCTTCTATAGTAGTAGCGTTTTTATAAATAGAAACAGCAGTTATAGAGCCAAATTTTACTACCGATGTATTTGTAAAGCCAGTACCTGTAATAGTAACCCTTGTATTGATAGGGCCTGTAGCAGGTTTTAAAGCAATAATAGTAGTGGAAGTTGGGCATGCTGCATTGCAAAAAACTTTTACATCGTCTAAAGCCAAATTACCTGCACTTTTTGCATAAGTAAACCTAAACTGTGTAAGTGCCGCAGGCAAAGCTGGTGTAGTGCTT
>JAYUJS010000316.1:0-2992 GCA_043765095.1 Ferruginibacter sp. | reverse complement strand
AATTTTGAGTATAAGAAATATTTAAATCGTTATTTACAAAAAACGAATTCACATTTGCCAAAGAGGCATACCCTAATCCTTCAAAACCAGCAACTACTGGTGGTGATACTTGACCAATATTATATTGATAAGGATATCTTTTTATTAAACTTTTACCTTGTTGTGCTATGTTATCTATACCAAAAATATAATCAATGGTAAGCCCTTTTGTTGGTTTTAACTTTATTTGTATATCTGCTATAGTTCTGTTTACATCTTGAGTAATATCTGTACCATAGATAGAACTTAAAGGGTTTACCCTGTTTTGATCAACAGATTTAAAATCTCCATTAGCATCTTTATCATTTAAATTAAAAACATTATTGTTAATGTTCATAGAATTTATTGGACTACCGAAAACATTACCGTTTGGTTTTTCATTAGAAAAACTGTTAGAGTAAGCCACACCAGCATTAAGCGTCAAATATTTAGAAATAGTTTGATCTACTCTTGTTTTAAAATTTACTCTTCTAAAATCTGTACCTACAATAATACCTTCGTTTTTGTAAAACCCTCCAGAAAAATAATACCTTCCTTTTTCATTACCACCACTTATAGAAATATGATTGTCTGTACCTAAACCTGTTTGGAATAAATCATCTTGGTAATCGTACCGTTGTACATCTACTAAATCGGTAGCAAAAGTTCTTGTAGCGTTATCCGATGGTCTTGTATAAATAGTTTGACCTCCGGTAGCAGAATAGTTGTTAGGTTTGTTAGAGATATTTCCTAAAGCATAAGAGTCTCCGTTTGTGATACGAGTATTACCGAACATTTTACCATATTTAGTAATATATACTTTTTTTCTAAGCGCACTACTTTGAAAACTAGTACTAAAGTCAATTTTCATTTGACCTGTTTTACCTTTTTTAGTAGTAATTAATACAACACCATTGCTAGCTCTGCTACCATAAATAGCACTTGCAGATGCACCAGGAATTACATCTATTTTTTCAATATCATTTGGGTTTATATCTACTAATCTATTATTTCCAGTTTGTGCACCTGCACCTGGGTTTACGTTTAAGTTTGTTACGTTTGTAGATTGGTTGCTTATAATAACACCATCTATTACATACAAAGGCTCTGCAGAACCAAGTATACTGCTCGTACCTCTCATACGGATAGAGATTCCACCAGCTGGGTCTCCACTAGTTTGAGTTATTTGTGCCCCCGGTACTTTTCCTTGTAAAGCCGCTGATAAATTACCACTTCCTGCGTTTTGTAGTTGCTTAGCACTTACAGTATTTATTGTGTTACCCAACTGTTTTCTACTTTGAGTTAGTGATGAACCAATTACAACTACTTCGTCCATTCCTAAAATATCCTTACCAAGTCCAGCGTCTAGTATGTACTCCTTTCCAGAGTTTACAATTAATGACTTCTCTAAAGTTGAAAACCCTACAGCAGAAAATACAACTGTGTAATTTCCAGCCTTCAAATTACCACTAAAATCATAATTACCATTTTCATCAGTAACAGATCCAAATTGTACTTTTTTAATAGTAATAGATACACCCGAAAGTGCGGCACCATTTGGTCCAGTCACTTTTCCCTTCACAATAACCTGAGCCGTTCCAGCAAACCCTGCAAATATGCAAATGGTTGCCAGCAAAAACTTACAGAAACTGCTTTGTTTTAATAGTTTTGTCATGCTTGTTTTGTTTTTAGTTTGTAAATAATTTTCATTTAGGCTACCAACGGTAAAATAATTTTGGTAGATGTTTTGGAGTTATCAAATAGTTAAATGTAGTATAAAAAAATATTTTGATGCGGCAAAGTAATCATAAAACTGCAATTAAATGCATTAGCTTGCGTTTTTTTATTTTTTTATTTAAAAAAATTATTTCATATTTGAACATAATCTTATTAAATTTTCTTAAAAAGATGTTAAATTTATTAAATGCTAACCTAAACCTTGCAGCTTTCTGCAGTTTTAAAATTTATTAATATTTATTGATTTTGTATCTTTTATTCGTTTTGATTTAGAGTATTTAATATAAAATTAAATTTCTGTATGTTTTAAAATCAATCATTATTAACTGATAACTATTAACAAATATTTTCAATGCTCAAAAAAGAACGACAAGCTTTTATTGTACACAATGTAAACCTACACAATAGGCTACTAGTGGCAGACTTGAGCGAAAATATACACGTTTCAGAAGATACTATTAGAAGAGATTTACAAGAATTATCAGATGAAGGAAAACTTATAAAAGTACATGGAGGTGCACTATCAAAATCATTTCACATTAGCTTTAACGATGAAAGTATTTATGCTATTGATAGTAAAAAAATAATTGCTCAAAAAGCTGTAAGCCTTATAAAAGATGGAATGTTTATACTTACAAGTGGTGGTACTACTATTATAGAAATGGCTAAAGCATTGCCAAACAATTTGCAGGCTACTTTTATTACAGGCAATGTACCTGCATCGTTTGAATATACAAAACACCCAAATATAGATGTTATTGTAATAGGTGGTAAACTATCTAAAAGCTCTAGAATAACTGTGGGTGGAGAAGCTATCTCTAAAATAAAAGCAATACAGGCGGATATTTGTTTTTTAGGCATTAATGGATTAAATCTATCTTATGGGCTTACAGATAATGATTGGGAAATTGTAGAAATAAAAAAAGCAATGATAGAAGCTTCACAAAAGTTGGTATTGCTTTCTATTTCAGAAAAAATAAATACAAGCCAGCGTATAAGAATATGCGAAACCAAAGAAATAGATGTATTAATAACTGAATTAAAACCTACATCTGAACTACTTAATGAATATAAAAAACTAGGTATTGAAATTTTGTAATAATTACAATGAGACCGTTGCAAAAACCGGTCACTAAACCTCCCTGTTAATTTTTTCGTTTTTTTGTTGATTTAGCTACCTAATTTTTTCATTTCTGTTCATTTTTTGTTTTTTATTTTCGTTATTTGGAGTTTTTTA
>JAYUJS010000315.1:0-2992 GCA_043765095.1 Ferruginibacter sp. | reverse complement strand
TTAATGCATCAAAATGAAATGCTTTTTGTTGTGTTACTTTTATGTAAGAAATCTTTGCGGTATCTTTTTGAAAAACAACTGTGTTAAGATTTTTCGTTTCATTTATTTTAATTTTAGAAACCGCTGTACCAGTAGTATTATACACTACAGCCTTTATTTTAAAAGGGTCTTTATTATTATTTATAATAGAAATTTTATAAAATAAATAATTACATTTTGGAAAATCAATTCTAAAATCTGTTTCACTATTTTCTTCGTTTGATTCTGGGTCTATCAAAATACTATCATTTATTACAAACCAGTTTTTATTATCATCGCTACCACTTAGTTTGCAATAGCGTTCAGCAGAGGTATTATTCATTATCAAACCAATATTATTTCTATCAACTTTAGCAGAAGAAATTAAAATATTTGTATTGCTTTTATTGTTTTCTGTAATGGTATATTTTAAATCAGCTTTTATTAAAATATCGCCGTATGCATACTTAGGTGTATGCAAAATATGTGGTACCCACTTATTGGCTGCGTTTACAATACGCACATCACTATAATCCGTTTTTAAATTTGCATTTATTGCAGGCGCTAAAGCAATATTATAAAAGCCTGATTTTTTTACAGTATCTAGCAAAGCATAAAATTTGTACCCCTCTACTTGTGCAAAGCTTGCATAAGAAATTATACAACAAATAAAAATATTAATCAATCTTTTTTTCATCATCTATAATTATTTTTTTTAATCGCTGATACATAAATGAAACTACTAGTAGCAAAACACCCAAGAAAAAGAATGCGGCAATTTTACCGCCTGCCGAAATATTGCTAATATCAAAAGCAAAAAGCTTTAATAGTGTAAGCGAAAATAAACTAAGCGAAATTATACGCAATGTTTTGTACTTATAGCGCATACCTACAAACATAAATGCAAAAGAACACAAGCCCCACAATATTGGTAAGCCTGTTCTAATATAAGTATCAGCAATATTTTCAAAAGAGTTAATACTGTTAAAGAAGATGTGGTTGCATAGTAAATTTATTTCAATACTTAAAAATGCTACTATTGCGGCACATAAAATCCAAATAAATACATTGAAAGATTCTTTAAAATTATTGATATTTTCTTTTAAAATAAATATGAGCTTGTAAAAGCAAACCCCTACTAATGCTGCACTTATCCAATGTACAAAAAAGTGTGCGCTATATTTTTGTTGCGTTAATATTTGCTCTTGCAAGCCGCTAAAATTCATTTCGCTTATTAAGTATATAACAATACTTGCAGCTAATAATGCTGCTGTAATACGCCAAGGTAAAACCAATTGTTGCAACTTTTGTGTAACTGTTACTACTACCAATACAAATATTAAGTAATAAAGCGATAGGTAAAGTATGCTCAAATCTATTTCCACAAAACGCCTATTATATTGGTAGCTAATTTCTAAAAATCCAACCAAAAACAAAAGTACTATAGCTACAATTCTAAAAACTGTTTTGTTGTATACTACGAGTTTTATATCGGCATTTTTTTCTAATTCTTTATTAGTTAAAATATACATTGCGTAAGTAGCTAAAGCAGCAAAGATGCCTGTTACAAAGGCTTTATTAAAAACAATATTTAATAAATTTTCGTTATACCCATTGTACAAATGTATCCAATCCATTAATAAACTTATAAGCATCAATATCCAAATTAATAAAGAAGAATATTGTATAATCTTAATTTTTGATTTTGTAAATAACCAAAATAACAACACGGCTTCACTTGCCCAAAATAATGTAATGTAGTTGCCTTGCAATTGCAAGGGTGCGGTTATAGAAATAAAGGTGAGTGTAACACCAATGAGCAAGTATAAAATATTACTATCCATTTTTTGTTTTCTAAACAAATAATAGGTTGCTATTAAATTAAATACTCCCATGCTTGCACTAAACAATCCTCTAAAGTCTTTGGCGCCCATATTGTTTAAACAATAAATACCAACTCCAAAAAACAAACTTGTATTGGCAAGTAATATTCCAAAATCAGATGCAATAAATTTTTTCTTTTCACTAACGTTGTAAGCAATATTTATTGCAAAAAATAGCATGTAAAAAATGCTTGCAAATAAAAATCCATTTTTATATGCACCAGCTGGTGCATCATACGAAAGTGTGAAAAGCCAACTACCAAACATTGTGATAGTAAAAATAAAACTTAGCAAATTGAGCAAACGCCAACTTTTATTGTAAGCAATGATGAGTAAACCACTGTTTAAAACTATTAAGTAAATAAACAAAGTAATGTAATTGCCGCTACCATTGCTTACTAAAAAAGGCGCTACAAAACCACCCACTAGTGCTATTACGGCAAGCTCTTGCTTGTCGTACAAAATAGATAATGCTACTGCAAATACAGTTATGATAAGCATTATAACAAATGCGGTAGATTGTTCAAACAGCCCAAATTGTTTGTACGCAAGGGTAATGGTAAAATAAAACACAGCTAGCCCACCACCAGCTAATACAGAGCTAAAGCTTTTATAATTATTGCGAAGCTTATGTGCTATGCCTATTAATATTGCACCACACAATAACCCAATACCAACCCTGCCAATTGCACCAACCCAATTTTGGTCTATTGCATATTTTACAAAAAAACCTATTGCTAATACTAAAATGGCAATACCTATTTTGTTTACTAAGTTTTCACCAATAAACTTTTCCATATCTGGGTGTCGTTCAAAAAATGACAATGAGGCTGCTGCAGGCTCGTACGCTATTGTAGGTGCTGCAGAAAAATCTGGTATTTCTTCTTCAATTTCTTCTTCTTCCTTTTCTTTTAAAAGAGTTACATCGTCCGCTATATTTATATCTGTTTGTATATTTTCTTTTTCTTCTACACTAAAAATACTTACGTAAGGTTTTTTTTCTGTTTCCACAACTAGTGGCTCTTCAATTATTGTAGGTAATATTAATGGTTTTATTTCCTCTTCTTTTACAACAGGTTTTACAATGTTTA
>JAYUJS010000314.1:0-1049 GCA_043765095.1 Ferruginibacter sp. | reverse complement strand
ATACAGAAAGGCAAGGAGAAGCCCCATGCTGGGCAGAGTGTACTGCTGCCACCTGCTGGTAAGAGTTTACTAACTCTTACCCCATATTTTGTGAGTTTTTAACTCAGCGAAGCGGTACAGCAGCTTGCACAAACAACCACAGCACTAAAAACAAACAAACTGTTAAGCACCTAAACACCGCTTAACAGTTTTGTTTTTTTATAGAAAAAGCAAGAAAAACATAATTTTTTGTATCTTTGCACTACAAAACTGATTATTACAGAATGAGAAAAACATTTAATATTACAGGAATTTGCCGCCCTGCCAAGCACTATATGGCTAACATAAGCAATAAATTGCAAAATACAGTAGCAATGGTAGAAAACGGTGCGTACTTTATCATCAATCGTCCACGTCAGTATGGCAAGACGACTATGCTCTATATTCTTGCAAAAACCCTTCGCGAGCAAGGCGATTATGTCGTTTTCAACATCAGTTTTGAAGGCATTGGCGATGATGCTTTTAAAGAAGAACTATTATTTGCACCTAGTTTTTTACGTTTGTTGCAAATAGAAGCAAAAGTACACTCGCCTGAGTTGTTAGCAATGTTGAAAGAAAACGAAAAAGAAGTACATCGTTTAGAAAGTCTTTCTGACGTAATTACTAAAATTGTGGAGCAAACCTCTAAAAAAGTAGTTTTATTAATAGACGAAGTAGATAAAAGTTCTAACAATCAGTTGTTTATCAACTTTTTAGCGATGCTTCGCAATAAATATTTAGCACAAGAAGATATACCAACTTTTCATTCGGTGGTGTTAGCAGGTTTGCATGATATAAAGACCCTAAAATCAAAACTACTACCCGAAGATGAAGAAAACTACAATGCACCTTGGAATATCGCCTCTGATTACAATGTAAATCTGAACCTGCAAATTACTGAAATCATTCTCATGTTGGAAGATTATTGTGCAGAAAGTGGTGTAAAAATGGACACGCAAAAAATAGCAGAGAGTTTGTTTTATTACACATCAGGTTATCCGTTTTTGGTCAGTAAATTGTGTAAAATGTTA
>JAYUJS010000313.1:0-1049 GCA_043765095.1 Ferruginibacter sp. | reverse complement strand
AAATCTTTTCTTGTTTTTTTCGCATCTAGTTTTAAAGCTTTTGCATAATCTTGTGCACGGGTAAATGCATCTACCTGCACTTGCTCTACACCCATACGTGTGTTGGGGTATCTTGTATTATTTTCACTTGGGTTGCGTTTTACATTTTCGCCAAGGGCAAATTTTATAAAACCATCTGCAGCTACAAATTTTAATGCAGTATCATTTACTCCCCATCTTAGTTTTATTAATTGTGTTTGCCCACCAATAGCATTTGCACTACCATGTAAAATATGAGACGTTGTAACACCACCTGCTAGCTGTCTGTAAATATCTACATCATCAGGGTCTAAGTTGTCGCCAATGCGTACCTCCGATGTTACAGATTGTCCTCCTTCATTTACCGATGCGGTGGCTATATGGGAGTGTTCATCAATAATACCAGCGGTTACATACTTGCCTAAGCCATTTATTTGTTTTGCATTTATGGCTGATAAATTTTTACCTACAGCTGCTATTTTTCCATTTTCAATAAGCACATCTGCATTGGTTAAAATGCCTTCTGCTTCGTTAGTCCACACAGTTACATTTTTTATTAAAACGTACTCTGCCTTCGGTAATGTAGCCACACCATAAGCCATATTTGGGTAAGTAAGTGTAGCCATAGTAATGGCGACTGCTTTTTTTATACTATCAATCTTTGGAGTAATGTTGCTTACAAAATCTGCTGTCCATAAAACGGTTGCACCTGTGCTATCAGTACCTGTACCGTTCCATTGTTTTCCATTATTTACACCGCTTAATCTATAACCTTTTTTAAGTTTTTTATTTTCTGTAAAAGTTATTTTAACCGCTTTTCCATCATTGCTATATTTTGTTTTGATGGTATCAACGTTCATCAAATCTGCGCTAATATTGTCTCTTACTTCTAGTGAAAAAGTTTTTGTGCCAGCTAATGATGTAATATTTAATTTGTATTTACCCGCTGTTTCCACTCCACCATCTTCCTTTATTATATTTTTTTCTCCTTGTATCCAATTTTGTAAAATAGTAGTTTTATCTGCAAAAAT
>JAYUJS010000312.1:0-1051 GCA_043765095.1 Ferruginibacter sp. | reverse complement strand
AATTGCTTTGCAATTTTGCAGAAACGGAAAAAGAGTTTATAGAGTGTATTAAACAAATTTTTGAAAAAGAATTTACTGTAAAAGAAATGCAGTACCGCAGTACTGCATTAAATGTATTGTATAATAATAAAAAAAATGCCTTGCTTATACGTAATGCGATACGCTAGCATTATCAATAACTTTTGTACCTTCGGTTTTTAATGTTCGTGCTGGATACTTATCTATAACAACATAGTCATGCGTAGCCATTACAATAGTTGTTCCAAAATCTCTACTAATATGAAAAAGTAATTTCATAATATCATCACTCGTTTCAGGGTCGAGGTTTCCTGTTGGTTCATCTGCTAATATAAGTTGTGGAGAATTAAGCAATGCTCTTGCTATATCTATTCTTTGTTGTTCACCACCACTTAGTTCAAAAGGCATTTTAAAACCTTTTGTGCTTAGGTTTACTTTGTCTAGTACATCTGCTATTTTATCTGCTATTAATTTTTCATCTTTCCACCCAGTAGCACGCAGCACAAATTTTAAATTTTCATTTACATTTCTGTCAGTAAGCAATTGAAAATCTTGAAAAACTACCCCTAGTTTTCTTCTAAGAAATGGTATTGTTTTCCAAGTTAGTGTTCGTAAATCTTGCCCTACCACCAACCCTGTACCTTCATTAAGTTGAAGGTCTCCATACAAAGTTTTTAATAAGCTACTTTTTCCTGTTCCAGTTTTTCCTACAAGGTATACAAACTCGCCTTTGTTTACTGTAATATTTACATCGCTCAAAACCATTGTTTGGCTTTGGTAAATGTTTACGTTTTTAAGTTCTATTATTGGTTGAGACATCTAAAATTATTAAATGGTTAAGTAAGCCCAAAATCCCCTTTAGGAGAATTTTAAAGTACAATAGTTTTTGTATTGCTGATTTATAAAAGTGTTTCTTTATCAAAGCAAATATAAATAGTAGAATCGCTGTTTCGAAATATTTTTTAAAATTAAATTGTTAAAATATGTAACCCCTCAAATTATAATTTCATTATTAATTAATAAATCTGAAACC
>JAYUJS010000311.1:0-3000 GCA_043765095.1 Ferruginibacter sp. | reverse complement strand
CAAGAAGGATTAGAAGCCGGCAGCACCATACGAAACAAACTGGGCGATGCTGTAAAAACTGCCATAAAAAATATAGCCAATGGTTTTATAAACCACCCTAACAATACGGCCCTGCGCCAAGTAATGGCAGCAGGCAATATTGAAGCTGATGAATATTACCGCCACCAGTTACGCATTATTTACCGCTTACTTTTTTTGTTTGTAATAGAAGAAAGAAACCTGGTATATGCAGATAGTAAAACTGCCGAAACCAAACGCTTTAGCCAAATTTATAATAACCATTACAGCTTACTGCGCCTGCGCAAATTGGCTAAAAAATTACTGCCGCCCGAAGCCGAAAGGCACTACGACCTTTGGCAGGGTTTAATAAGTACCTTTTCTTTATTTGAACAAAAAACAATAGGCGAAAAGCTGGGTATTATGAGCCTGCAAGGCGATTTGTTTAGCTACAATGCCATACAAAATAACCATTACGATTTGCACCAATGCAGCCTTAGCAATGCCACACTACTGGGCATTATAAAAATGCTGGGCTATTTTGAAAACGATAATAAAATACTGATACCCGTAAATTATGGCGGGCTGGATGTAGAAGAATTTGGCAGCGTATATGAAGGCTTGCTGGAGCTACAGCTAACCATAAAAAAAGTAGAAGGTACTGATTTGTACAGTTGCAATTTCGATAGCAGCAACGAACGTGGCAAAAGCGGCAGCCACTACACACCCGAAGAATTGGTGCAGCCACTTATAAAACATTCGTTGGAATATTTAATAGCAGATCGTTTAAAAAATCCTAAACAGTTCTTAACTCCAACAGAGATTGCAAAAGCCTCCCCTCTTGGAGGAGGTTTGGAGGGGGCTGCTCTTTTAAATTTAAAAATATGCGATGTGGCTTGTGGTAGCGGACACATACTACTAAGTGCCGCACGTAGGCTGGCGCTGGAGGTAGCAAGGGTGCAAACAGAGGAGGAGCAACCAAACCCACTAGCTATACGCAAAGCCATGAAGGCAGTAATACGGCATTGCATTTATGGGGTAGATAAAAACCCATTAGCTGTAGAGCTTTGCAAAATTGCCCTTTGGCTGGAAGCCTATAACCCCGGCGAACCGCTTAACTTTTTAGACCACCATATAAAATGTGGCGATGCCATTGTAGGGCTTGCCCATAAAAATGAATTACAAAAAGGCATAGCTACCGAAGCATTTAAAACACTACCCGGCGATGATGCCGCTATAGCGAAAAGTTTTAGAGACCGCAATGCAAAAGAAATAAAAACCAAGGGCGTAGAATTTAATTTTAATGCTACAGTTGCCACCGAAATGATGGAAGTGCTGGAAAAATACAACAGCTTTAAAAACCTGCCCGAAACCAACCCCGATGAAGTAGCGCAAAAAGCCAAAGCGCATTTTATGTATGAGCAAAATTACCACCGCATACGCCTACAGCAATTGGCCGATGCACAGGTAGCACAATTTTTTATACCAAAAACCGAAGCCAATAAAGAGGTATTGATAACCGATACCGAATACCGCAGCTTTTTGCGCCAGGTAAATACCGACCGCCTTGGTCCGCTGCAAAGCAATAAACTAGCCATGGCACAAACAGTGGCAAGCAAGTACAACAAAAACTTTTTTCATTGGTTTTTAGAATTCCCCGAAGTGTTTAATGATGGTGGGTTTGATTGTGTGTTGGGGAATCCGCCGTTTTTGGGGGGCAAGAAAATAAGTGGAAATTTTGGGCAGTCATTTTTAGAAATCATACATTACTTATATCATGGAGTGGGTGGGCAATCTGACTTAATCGCCTATTTTATTCGAAGAATTTATTCTATACTTAAAATTAAAAGTTACTTCGCAGTTATAACCACAAATACTATATCCGAAGGAGATACTAGACAAGGTTCTCTTGATATAATCGTTTCAAAAGGAGGGGAAATATGCTTTGCAATAAAATCTAGAAAATGGCTTGGCGCAGCTAACTTAAATGTTTCTATAATTTCAGTATTTAATGGTACGTTTGAGAAACAGAAAATATTAAATAAAGAAGGTGTAAGTAATATTACCTCATATTTAGATGAATCCTTGTCAAATGTAATACCTAAAAGTCTAATTGTAAACCAAAACCTAGTGTATAGAGGTGTTGATTTTGGAGGTACAGGATTTATTTTAGAAAAGTATGAGGCAGAAGAACTTTTAAAAATCCCGATAAATAATAAAGTTATAGTTGAACTCATTAACGGAGATGAAATAAATAATGAACCCGAACAAACTCCTCAACGATACATAATAAACTTCTATGATTTTGAAGAAACACAAGCTAAAGAATATGAGTCAGTCTATAATATCGTAAAAGAAAGAGTGAAGCCTTATCGAGAATCTGGAAATGATAAATTAGCTAAAGAAAAATGGTGGATTTATAAACGAAATAAAATTGATTTGTACAAAGAACTTTATAAAATTAATTTTTGTTTTGTGACTGGTTTCACTTCGAAGTATTTAGCTTTTTCAAAGATTCGCACAGACATTGTAATGAGTAACGCTTTAAACATTTTCAACTCAAGTAGTTTTTATCTTTTCACTTTATTACATTCAAACTTACATGAAGAGTGGGTAAGGAAATATTCTTCTTCACTTGAATCTAGGTTAAGATATTCTTCTACAGATGTTTTCGAAACCTTCCCTTTTCCACAAAACCTCTCACCCGAGCAAGAGCAGCAACTAGAAACCATTGGCGAAGCCTACCACGAACACCGCAGGCAGCTTATGCTTGGCATGCAGCTTGGGCTTACCAAAACATATAATTTATTTCACAGCGCAGGCATTGCTGCACAAGCCATAAACGAAACCGATAAGCAGGTATTGGGCTTGCAAAAACATTTAGCAAAAACAGCCGATACTATTTCTTTTAACGATGCAGTGCAGGGTATTATTACACTACGCACATTGCATATACAAATGGATGAGGCGGTATTGGCTGCGTATGGATGGAGCAAGCCAATT
>JAYUJS010000310.1:0-1051 GCA_043765095.1 Ferruginibacter sp. | reverse complement strand
CCAATTGTTAATTGAGTCTTGCGCATCAAATAGATTTCTAAAGTTTATAGCTGTATCTGCCAATACATCATCGCCCCAGCTAGGAAAATATTTTTTTTTCTTTACTATTTCATTGTTATAAGTATTTGTTTTTTCTACTATCGAGGCTTCTTCAATAGTTGTTTCTATTGAGTTGCTGTCTTTATAATCGTACTCTTTTTTTTGGGCATAAGAAAAAAAAATGCAGCAAAATATCACAATAAATACAAATATTTTTTTATGCATCGCCATGTTGCAATCGAGATACGATGCCATTTTTTTTTATAAAATATCCTTTTCGGTGTAGCATTATTGGCCATATAATAAAATACCAAATAATAAGAGTAAGTGAGCTAAGTAAAATTATGATACTTATCCAAGTAGGCATTCCATCAGGTTTTTTATCATACGTTTGGCTCATAAGTTGTGTTACATAGCTTTCTAAAAATGCGGCTGTTAAAAAAAATGGTATTAAGCAAATTAATATTTTTGCAGCATCTTTTGCATTTCGTTTAAAAGATTCTATTCTATTGTAAGTACCAGGAAAAAGAATACCATTTGCCAAAATAAAACCTGCTGCACCACCAATAATAATAGATGCTATTTCTATTGTACCATGTATCCAAATTACTAAAATAGATTTTATACCTAAATCGTGTGCAAAAAACATATACTCAAAACTTCCAAGCATAATACCATTGCCCCAAAGTATTTTTAAAGTAAATAACCCAAGTGAAAAACCTCCTATAAAAGTAAGAAAAGATACAGTAATATTGTTTAATCCAATTCTTAAAAACATATTAAATTTACTATCTTCTTTGTATACGCCAAATGGGTCTCCTTTACTTATGTTATCCTCTGTCATATTTACATAATCGTCTCCTAAAATACCTCTTACAAATTGTGGATTATGCATAGAAGAAAAAACACCAATGGCTACAAAAGTGCAAAATATTAATGTGGTAAATAAAAACGTACTATGATGTTTTCGTATTACCAGCGGCAATTCATATTTCCAAAAAGTAAATACACG
>JAYUJS010000309.1:0-1051 GCA_043765095.1 Ferruginibacter sp. | reverse complement strand
GCTCTGCCTCTAAGGCTGTTTTCTTTTTTGTAAGTTCTGCTATTTTTCCTTCAAGTGAGTTAAATTGCTTTTTTACTTTATCTGCTTCCTTCGCAGCTACATTATCTATGGGAATAGAATTTTTTTTTACCTCTACTACCTTTTCTACTTTTAATTCCGTCTTACCTTCTTTTTTCTCAGCAAGTTTTGCTTTTTCTCTACGCTCCTTCCAATCTTCCCACTCTGCGTAAGAACCTTTAAATTCTAGTATTTTATGGTCTTCTATTTCCCATATTTTATTGGCTATACGGCTAATAAAATAACGATCATGGCTTACCAAAATTATTGTGCCCTCATATTTGTTTAATGCCTCTACTAATAAATCTACAGAGTGTATATCTAGGTGATTCGTAGGTTCATCCAGCATTAAAAAATTGGCTTTGCTAGCAATGGTTTTTGCTAAGGCAACACGTGCTTTTTCTCCACCGCTTAATACTTTTATTTTTTTCTCTACTGCATCTCCACTAAATAAAAACGAGCCAAGCAAACTACGAAGTTCCAAATCATTTTTACCACTTCTAGCTTCTTGCATTTCTTCTATCAAATCATTGTTGGGGTTCAATACTTCAAGCTGGTGCTGCGCATAAAATGATTCTTCTACATTATGTCCCCACTCACGGTCTCCTTCAAATTGTTCTGTACCTACTACTATTCTAAGCAAGGTTGATTTTCCTTTTCCATTTGCACCTATCAATGCTATCTTATCACCTCTATCTATTTCCGCTCCTGTATTTTCTAATATTTTTAAATCCCCAAAACTTTTGCTTATACCTTTTAAAGCAGTCACTACTTTACCAGGCGTTTTATTAAGTATAAAATTTATTTTCATATTCGGACGCTCAATGTTTACGTCTTCTATTCTTTCAATTTTATCTAAACGTTTTACGATACTTTGTGCAGCAGCGGCTTTACTGGCTTTTGCTTTAAAACGCTCCACAAATCTTTCTTGCTGGCGTATGTAATCTTGCTGGTTGTCAAAAGCTTTTTTCTGCATATCTATACGAATATCTTT
>JAYUJS010000308.1:0-1052 GCA_043765095.1 Ferruginibacter sp. | reverse complement strand
CTTTTTTATACCAAAAAGAAAATGAAAAGCTATTTTTAAATTGAAATACACTTTTTGTACCACAATCTATAAAACTATTCGTAAATTGCATTGCTTTATCACAATTGCCAAACCTGTCTGCTGTTTTTGTAGCACCATTATTTATACCATCGTTGCCATTTCCACTCGCATCTGTTGCATCGCCATCAAGTTTGTAATGTGCTATCAAACCACAACTCAAATCATTACACAAAATTTTGTAATAATCAATATTGAAAGCCCCTTTTCCGTTCTGTTTGGTATTTCCACCGTCTCCTGTTCCTACCGCAAAAGAATGTGATAAACCTGTATCGTAATTAAAATCTATTACTTTGCTTTTCCAAACCGTAGCATTTTGAAGTTTATAAGAAACTGTCCAAACTTTATTATTATTGGCAACTTTAAAATCATAATTGTAATATAAATTAGTATTCAACGCATCTAATTCTGTGTTAAAAGAGATACCATTTTTTACCGTGGTAAAAGATAATTTATGTGCATTGTATTGGTCGTATGGCAACAAATCAAAAGGATCATATCCAGAATAATTACCTGCGAGTGTAATTGTAAAAGAGTTATTTTTGTCTTTTACAACGGAATACTGAATAGAAACATTTTCTTTGTTGTTATTTGTTTTTTGCCTATAAATCTCCTCCATATTAAATTGGATTTCTGTATTTATCCAACTCGTTGGCAATTTTGCATAATTCGGCTGTATTGAAATACCATCTGCAAAACCTTGATAACCATTAGAACCACCCAACGTTTCTAATTTCATTTTACCACTGTTAAAAGTATAAGTACCACCATTGCCAACAAATGAGGCTTGTTTCCAATTTTGCAATGATGAGGCTGCATTAAAATTTTCGTCAATAAGTGTAACTTGACTGACACCGTAGTATTTTAATAAAAGAAGAAAACAAATAATTGTATATTTTTTCATAATTTGGAATTTTAAATTTAGCACAAAAATACAAAAAAAACAAATATTAACTTTGCTTAACATAAAAAAATACTTAACTTTGTTCACTTTT
>JAYUJS010000307.1:0-8200 GCA_043765095.1 Ferruginibacter sp. | reverse complement strand
AATACATTTGATTTCTCATATTATTATTATATCAATTTTGTATGTACAACTTCCTTTTAAAAAAAGTAATGCTTACCAAAATAGTTTTGGTAATAGCCACTAAAATACATGCACAAAAAGTAAAAGACCCCAAAATTACCAATGCAAATTGGAGCAAACCATACCAACCATTTCGAATTGTAGGCAATTTGTATTATGTAGGCACGTACGATTTAGCCTGTAATCTTATAACCACATCTAAAGGAAATATTTTAATTAATACTGGTTTTGCGGCTTCTCATGCAAGCCAATTTAAATTGCTTATTAAACATAATCCTAATGAATGCATATAATCCTGCAGATTTTTTAGACCAAGTAGGTTATGATGATGAATTAAAAGATTTGCAAAAAGATTATGATAAAAAAATGCAACAGAATAAAAAAATATCATCCAAATTTTATGAAAAAAATAATTTTCTTACCCATTCTTGCTTTTGCTAATTTTTGTATTGCGCAAGCAGTTAAAGATACAGTAGTTACTGTCGATAATATTATTTTAGAAACAGCAACTGGAAAATTGTATGGCTCGCTAACCTTGCATATAACAACTAAAAAAATACCTGTAGTCCTTATCATTGCTGGCTCTGGGCCTACTGATAGAAATGGTAATAGTGGCAAAGCCTTAACTGCAAATTCATATAAAATATTAGCAGATAGTTTGCTCAAATATGGTATTGCATCATTGCGATTTGACAAGCGTGGTGCAGGAAAAAGTATTGGTGCTGTAAAGAACATAGCAAATTTTAGATTTAAAAATTATGTAGACGATGCTACGGACTGGATTAAACTTTTACAAAAAGATGTACGTTTTAGTAAAGTAATAGTAGCGGGGCATAGCGAAGGCTCATTGGTAGGTATGATAGCTGCTAAAAATGCAAAAGCAAATAAATATATTTCTTTGGCTGGTGCTGGGTTTCCAATACAAGAGGTACTAAAAAAACAATTTGCTGCACAGCCAGAAGCTTATAGAGAGGCACTATTAACAAGGCTTGATACATTAATATCTGGTAAATTATTGACCAATGTACCCAAAGAATTTTATTCTATTTTTAGCCCAGCTTTACAACCTTATTTAATGAATTGGTTTACGTACGTACCTGCATTAGAAATTGCAAAATTGACAATACCAGTCTTAATATTGAACGGTACTACAGATATACAAGTAGGAGTGGAGCAAGCAGAAAATTTACATAAATTTTGCAAACAGAGTAAATTAATTTTAATTAAAGGAATGAGCCATTTGTTAAAAGAAGGTGCTGAAGATAGAATGAAAAATGCGGCCACTTACAACAGTATTCCAAATGAACCTATTAAAAATGAATTGGTACAAGCCATTGTACAATTTATTAAAGAAAAATAATTTTTTATAACTAAAACTTATTTTTTCATTCTTATTACTTCTCATTAAATATTTTTTTCTACCTTCAACCCATGAGAGTTTTTATAAGTATTTTATGGTGTTTTATTTCTATAACTGCAATTGCACAATCTAAATATGCAACAATTACGGGCAAAGTGGTAGATGAAAATGAAATACCTCTAAATAAAGTTTCTATTATTGTACTAGGAAAAAACAGCGGTATTTTATCTAGCGATAGTGGTACTTTTTCTATAAGAGTGCCCGCAAAAAAATCGATGGCACTTATATTTTCTTATGCAGGTTTTGTAGACCAGCAAAAGAATTTTTACTTAAGTGGAGATGAGGTTGAAAATATTTTAATACAATTAAAAATAAGTGGAAAGGTTTTAGATGCAGTAGTAATAGGTACAGAAAAAGAAAGGAAAGAAATAGGACTTATAAAAATAAATCCTAAAAATGCGGTTATTTTACCTAGTACAGTTGGTGGGGTGGAAGGGTTAATAAAAACCTTGGTGGGAAGTAACAACGAACTCACTTCTCAATACAATGTACGTGGGGGCAACTACGATGAAAACTTAATTTACATTAACGATTTTGAAATATACAGACCATACCTTGTAAGCAGTGGGCAACAAGAGGGGTTGAGTATGATAAACCCTGATATGACCAAGAATGTAAATTTTTACACAGGTGGTTTTCAAAGCAAGTATGGTGATAAAATGAGTAGCGTGCTTGATATTCAATACAAAAAACCTACTCGTTTTGCAGGTAATAGTTATATTAGTTTATTGGAGCAAGGGCTACAGCTAGAAGGAGCAAGTGAAAATGGTAAACTCACTTACCTAGCAGGCTTTCGCAATAAAAGCAACCAAAATATTTTGAGTAACCAACCTACACAAGGTGCATATATACCTGCCGCATCAGACGCACAAGGCTTTCTCAGTTATAAAGTTTCTGATAAATGGCAAGTAGAATTATTAGGTATTTATTCTACCTCTCGGTTTACCTATTTCCCCGAGTCTGTAAAGAAAACATCTTCTGTTTTTTCTCCATTTTTTTCTGCTAACATAGGGTTAGATATAAACTTTGAAGGGCAAGAAAGAGATACATATACAACTAGTTTATTGGGCTTATCTATTTTGCAAAATGTAAATAAAAAAACAAAATTGAAGTGGATGCTAAGTCGCTTTAAAGATAATGAAAAAGAAAATTTTGATATAGCAGGTTCTTATCTTTTTGGCGATAGAGATTTTGATAATACTAGTGCTACATTTGGACAAATAACAAATGCTTTGGGTGCTGGGTATTACCAAAATTATGCACGAAATTTATTAAATATAGAAGTATACAATGCAAGCCTAAAAGGAAGTACAGAGCTAAAAAATAATTTTTTACAATGGGGTTTATCTGCTGAGCAAACTAATATAAAAGATAAGCTAGCACAGTTTGAGTATAGAGATAGTGCAGGATATTCTTTGCCTTATACTGCTGGCGCATTAAGTATTTACAACATACAAAATAGTACAGTCGACTTAAGTATTCAAAAATATAGTGGCTATTTTCAAAATAATATTAAAATTTTTAAACGCAATGCAGATATTACATTGCAAGCCGGTATGCGTTTTAATTACAATAGTCTCAATAAAGAATTTTTAATAAGCCCACGTGCACAACTAAGCTACAAGCCTTTTGGCAAAAAAGATATTGTTTATAAATTAGCAGCAGGAATGTATAGCCAGCCTCCATTTTATAGAGAGTTAAGAAAATTTGATGGTAGTATAAACCTTGGTATAAAAGCACAAAAAAGTATACAAGTTGTGGGAGGTGTTGATTATAATTTTAAAGGATTTGGTAATAGACCTATGCGTTTTACTTCGGAGGCGTATTATAAAAGCATTATTAATGTTGTACCTTATGATATTGACAATGTAAAAATTCGTTACTTAGGCGATAACAATGCTTCTGCTTATGCAACGGGTGTAGAATTTAGATTGTTTGGTGAGCTTGTAAAAGATGCAGAAAGTTGGATAAGTGTAAACTTTATGCGTACAAAAGAAAATTTAACAAATGATTTTTATTATGAGTATAAAAATGCAGCTGGTGAAATAATAAATGCAAATACTCAAGATAGAATTGTGAAAGATAGCGTTCAAAACGAAGTAGGATTGGTGCGTCGTCCAACTGATAGATTGATAACGGTAGGACTTTATTTAGAAGATTATTTGCCAACTAATAAAAACTTTAAAGTACATCTCAATGCAATTTATGGTAGTAATATGAGTTATAATGTACCAGGCTCTACAAAGTATAGAAATGGTCTTATTATTTCTCCATACATTAGGCTGGATATGGGTTTTAGCGCATTATTATTGAGCGAAAAATCATTAAGAAGGAGTCGTAATCCTTTTAGAAAATTTGAAAATATTTGGGCAAGTTTTGAAGTCTTTAATCTTATAAACAAGGAAAACGTAATTTCATTTCAGTTAATAAAAGATTTTTCAAATACTACTTACGCTATACCCAATAGACTTACTCCAAGGTTGATAAACTTTAAGATTGTGGGGAAGTTTTAATTATTTCTTCACATCACAATTTAATAATGTGCATATTTATTTTAGGCATACAACTATGCTATCTTTAAATTTGATAAAATTTATTTAAAAACTAAAACAAGGCTATAAAAATTGACAGAAACAATTATCAATTTAGAGAATGTAAACCCTATTGAATTTTTCGGAGTGAACAACGGTAAACTCGATATTCTGAAAAAAAGATTTCCATTGCTTAAAATACTTAGTAGAGGCACTCAAATTAAACTTAGTGGTTCTTCCGAACAAGTGGAAGATGCAAAAGAAAAAATAGACCTTCTTGTAAAATATTTAGAACGAAGCGGACACATGAGTGAAAATTATTTTTCTCAAATTTTAGGTGGTGATGATGAAAAAGCAATAGACAATTTTATTGATAGAAACCCTAACGATGTATTGGTATTTGGGCCAAATGGAAAAACCATTAGAGCAAGAACAGCCAATCAGAAATTAATGGTGCAAGCATGCGATAAGAATGATATAGTGTTTGCAATAGGACCAGCTGGTACTGGTAAAACCTATACAGCGGTTGCTTTAGCAGTACGTGCTTTAAAAAACAAAACGGTTAAAAAAATTATTCTCACACGCCCTGCTGTAGAAGCTGGAGAAAGCCTTGGTTTTTTGCCAGGCGATTTAAAAGAAAAAATTGACCCATACCTACGCCCATTGTACGATGCGTTAGATGACATGATACCTGCCGATAAGCTTGCATACTACATGAGTACTCGTACTATAGAAATAGCCCCTCTTGCATATATGCGTGGGCGCACCCTAGACAATGCTTTTATTATTTTAGATGAGGCACAAAACACTAATGATTTGCAAATAAAAATGTTTCTTACTCGTATTGGGCCAAATGCAAAAGCTATCATTACTGGCGACCCTACACAGGTGGATTTGCCAAAAAATATGCAAAGTGGTTTATGGCGTGCAACTCGTTTGTTAAAAAATATAGATGGTATTTCTCACATAGAACTTGATGAAGAAGATGTAGTAAGACACAAGCTCGTAAAAGCTATAATAAAAGCTTACAACAAAGATGATAAGGAGTACATGGAAGAAAAAGAGAAAGAACAAAAAGAACAAAAAGCTAGAAGAGAAAAAGTGCAACAATGAGTCGTTTAAAAAAATATATTTTGAGGTGGCTTTGCAGCTGCCTCATTTTTTTTATAATGGCTTGTAGTAATAATCAAAATATTAATATTAGCAAGGCTATAGCAGAATCTATGCAACTGGAAAGAAATATTATTATCACAAAAAATGAGTTAATTTCTTTTAAACAAAAAATAAAAATAGGAGATGTAATAACAAGAACAGGTAATGATTTTACAAGCCAAAGTTTAAAATCGCTCAACCAAAGAGATAAAACTTTTTCGCATTGTGGTATTGCAAATATTGAAAATGATAGTTTATTTATTTACCATGCAATAGGAGGGGAGTTTAACCCCAACCAACAAATAAAAAGAGAAAGTTTTGAAATATTTGTAAGCCCATACTATAATAATGCAGTAGGCATTTTTAGGTTTGATATTTCCACAAATCAAAATAAAAAATTAATAAAACAAGCACAGCTTTTTTATAAAAGTAAAATAATTTTCGATTTAGATTTTGATTTAAAAACAGATGATAAAATGTATTGTGCAGAGTTTGTATACAAAAGTTTTTTACAAGCATCGGGCAATGCCATAAAGTTTCATCATAGTTTTATAAAACAATTTGAGTTTGTAGGGGTAGATGATATTACGCTTAATTCTTTTTCAAAAAAAATAGAAGTATACAATTACAAATTATATTAATATTTTTGATAAAACAATCTAAAAACAACTAAATGAAAAAATTATTATTGGCTACAGTTATTGTAGCATCGGTATGTATTATTGGCTGCAAAAATAGTGGTGGTGAAAATCCGTCAGTAGTATTATCAGAATTTTTTGATGCAATGATTAAAAAAGACAAAGTAAAAATAAAAGATTTGTCTACCGCAGAAAGTATTTCAATGCTTAGCTTGATGGAAATGGGTATGGAAAAAGGGGCAAAGGATATGGATAAATTTGATAAAAATAAAATGGAAATAGGTACAGCAGTTATAGATGGCGATAAAGCAAAAGTGCCTGTAAAAGAAAAAGGAAATGGTGAAACCGTAAACTTTTTTATGAAAAAGGAAGGTGGAAAATGGAAAGTAGCCTTTGATAAAGCTAGTATTATGGAAATGGCGGCCGATAAAATGAAAGGTATGAATTTAGGGGATAGCTTAACCAATGCTATGGATAAGGTAAAGAGTGTTAATCTTGACTCTATGAAGGATGAATTAAATAAAGCAATGAAAGATGTAGATTTGGATGAATTAAAAAATAAAGTGAAAAACTCATTAGAAGAATCTAATAAAAAATAAAATTATGATAAGCACTCTTTTAAAGAGTGCTTTTTTTATAACTAAAACAACATATTTAATACTAAATTTGAATAATGAAAATTAGAATAATTGCCACCGTTATTTTAGCTACATTTTTATTAGGTTGTTTTGAAAATGATAAAAAGCAAGCTAATACTGCCACAGATGTAAGCAGAGATTTTATTAGAGCCACCCTTGATGGTAATTTTAAAGATGCGGAAGCTTTGTTGTTAAAAGATTCACAGAATATTGAAATATTTGAGTCGTATAAAAATTATTACACTAAGTTAGGTGTTGATAAAAAGCAAGGATACAAAAATGCAAATATAATTATCAATACATTTGATAGTATTGATGATAGCACCGCAGTTATAGATTACAGTAATTCTTTCATGCATCAATCGCAAAAAATAAGAGTACTTAAAAAAAATAATATATGGGGTGTTGATTTTAAATACACATCTGGCGATACAAGTATTGCAAAATGATGAGCATTAAAAATTTTTTACTGGTGCGGCTTGGCGGAGGTATAAGAGCAATGTTGCGTTATTTATTCCTGCCATCACCAAGCGTAGTAGTTTCCCATATAATACACTTTTTATAAATATTTTGGGTAGCTAGTTAACAGGAATTGTGTTTGGTTTAGGTCAAAAAGTAGATGGTATTTCCGATGAACTAAAATGGCTTTTAGCAACAAGTATTTGAAGAGGCTTTACCACATTTTCAGCTTTAAGTTTAGAAAATAAGCACTTATTAAAAGACGGAAATTATGCAATGGCTTGCGTGTATATTTTTGCCAGAATTACTTTATGCATTGTAGCATTATTTGCAGGTTTTAAAATAATTAATTAATAACTATAAAAAATATAAATTATGTATGTTCTTCACCCATGGCATGGCGCTAGTTATGGTTTTGATGCACCAGCCCATGTAAATGCATTGATAGAAATACCCAAAGGTAGTAGCTGTAAATATGAGATTGATAAAGCAACTGGATTACTAAAATTAGATAGGGTCATTTACTCTTCTTTTCATTATCCAATAAACTATGGGTTTATACCACAAACCTTGGGAGACGATGGCGACCCACTAGACATATTGGTGCTTTGCAGCGAAAGCATAAACCCATTGTGCTTGGTAAAGGCTACCGTAATAGGCAATATGCAAATGATAGATAATGGAGAAAAAGATGATAAAATAATAGCAGTAGCTGCTAATGACCCATCTGTAAATCATTTAAAAGATATAGAAGATTTGCCAGAGCATTTTATAAATGTGCTTAAAAATTATTTTGAAAACTATAAAGTGTTAGAAAATAAAGTAGTTGAAATAGATGATTTTCAAAATAAAGAAACGGCTTATAAAGTAATTGAAGATTCAATAAAAATGTATACAGAACACTTTCCTAAAAATGACAAATAAAATAAAATATATGGATACGCAAACAATCTTAATTCTATTATTGATAGGGTTAGCAGCTGGCTTGCTTGGAGGTATTGTAGGAGTAGGCGGCGGAATTATTATTGTGCCAGCATTGGTTTATTTTTTAGGCTTTAATCAGCATACAGCTCAAGGCACATCTCTTGGGCTTATAATGCTGCCTGTAGGCATTCTAGGATTTTTGCAGTATTACAATAGTTGTGCAAAAGCTGGCACACCTATTAATTTTTATGTAATAGGTATTATTGCAATTGCATTTGTTATAGGTAGTTTTTTTGGAAGTAAAATTGCTTTATCTGTTTCGCAAGATGTACTTAAAAAATGCTTTGCTGCTTTATTAATAATTGTAGCTATAAAAATGCTTTTTTTTGATAAAGCCAT
>JAYUJS010000306.1:0-3009 GCA_043765095.1 Ferruginibacter sp. | reverse complement strand
TGAGTGGGGCAATATTTTCTCATGTAACTCAATTAGGTATTGTGGTAATGAATGATGGTGGTCAACTATTCATTTATGCTTTATTGGTACTTATTTCGTCGTCAGTTTTAGCCTTTTATTATAAAGGACAAGTACTAAAACTCTTTTTTAAACCAAAAGAAAAATTCACCGTAAAATAATTTTAATGGAATTATTAAAACCTGTAAATGCTCTTTTTTATCAAATAGAGAATTTGCTTTCCCAGCTTACACAAAAAGAATATTCGCAAAAATGCAATCTTCTTTTTAATGCAACAATTGGTCAACACATTAGGCACATAATAGAATGGTTTGAAGAATTAGAGATTGGCTATGAAATTGAGATTGTGAATTACGATAATAGAAAAAGAAATTTAAGATTAGAAACTGATATTGAATTTGCTCTAAAATCTTTTAAAAGTCTTTTAGAAAAAATTGACAAAAGCGATAAAATGCTACTCTTGGTTGCAAACTATGATAAGGATAATGAAAAAGAATTAAAAGTTAGCACGACCTATTATAGAGAAGTTTTAGGGAACATAGAGCATGCAGTTCATCACATGGCGATTATAAAGGTTGGCATGAGTAAGTTCTCGAATATTAAGCTGCCAAAAGATTTTGGAATTGCAATTTCAACATTAAAAAACGAATCAAAAAAATGTATAGAAAATTGATATTATTATTGCAAATATTTTTTATAAACGAAAATATTTTTGCTCAGGATAGAAAAACTTTAAAAGAGTCTAAGGTGTTTTTTTCTTCTCATTTTGGTCTTTGTAAAATTTCTGGAGATTTAAAAGAAAACTTTTCTATAGGAACTCAAGCAATGACAGGAATAGAATATAGATTTAACAAACATTCCTCTATTGTTGGAGAGCTAAATTTCGATGGTTATGGTTATAAGAAGAACAGTAATACTTTTAGTTTCAGTGGTACAGTAAATAATATTCCAGCAACAGTTTTTTATAAATATACTTTCGGTAATAAAAAACTTTTTCCATATGTAAAACTTGGCGTAGGTATAGCTAAGATTTCTGCACCACAAGTAACAGAAAAACTTGGATTTACAACTATAGAAAATAAATCAACCATAGTGGCTCAAGCGCAGGCTGCACTTGGCTTGAGCTACGAATTTAGAAAAGGATACATTGTTTTTGCTGAATCTGCTTTGCAGCAATATGGAAAGATAAAAGTACTTGAAAATAAAACAATTTTGGTAACTGCTTTTAGGGTTGGTATTAGCACTTCGCTATAAATTATTAAATCATAAAAGTTTAATTGAGATTACAAACAGATAAATATAAGCAAGTAGAGAATTATTAATTTTCTAAAAATTACATACCAAAATTATATACCATAGCAATACCAGCAGTGTTATTTTGATAAAATGGTATTACCATTGTGGAAGATGCTTTGTTCTTAAAAAGTTTTTGTTTAATATATGGGTATAACCAATAAGCCAATTTTGTAGAAAGTATACCTAAGCCGGCACCCGCCACTACATCGCTAATCCAATGCCTATTGTTGTAAACCCTTAGTGCGCCTGTGGTAGCAGCTACTACATAACCCGCCACGCCGTACCATGGCGATACACATTTATATTCTTGCCTTAAAAACTCTGCAGCAGCAAATGCTGTAGTAGTATGCCCAGATGGAAAGGAGTTATTAGATGAGCCATCAGGTCTCTCTACCTTCGTTGTATTTTTTATGGTATACGAAACACTTGTTGCGATAATGTTTGATAACGCATACAACATTGTTCTATCTATTAAATTATTTTTACCTTTTACACCTGCTGCATTTAATGCATACACTGCTACTGCTGGCATCCACTGAGTATAATTATCAATTTTTGTAATAGGTGTTTTATAATCTATTACTATTTTATCTCGGGTATTTATGTCTAATTGATGTAAGCTATTATTGTTATTTTGTGCAATTACCCCATAAGTTAATAATGCAGCTGGTATAATTAATGCAACTACTTTACTAGGTTGTGCATAAGCACATGTTGGTTTGGTAGTTTTTACCGAGTCCGAAATTTTTTGCTGTGCAAAAACAATTTGAATATTAAAAGCAAATATTGCTAGAAAAAATATCTTCATAAAAAGTAATTTCTTAAAAAATCAAATATACTTTTTTTGAAGTATGGGCAAGTTATTATTTAATTTGGGATTATTAAATTTAGTATTTCAAACTTTCAATTATAACGCAATGATTTAATGAAATAAAAAAGCTATTTACTTATTCTGTCTTTTCAAAGCATCCGTATCCCCTCTTTCTCAAAACTTATTTTTCTTTCTCTATATAAATTACCCGTTGTCATTTTAAACGTTTTTTTACTCATGCCAAAAAATAAATAAATTTCTTCTGGGTCTGATTTGTCATGGTAGGGCAGGTAGCCATTATTTTCTTTTAACAATCTTAATATCTTTTCGGCTTCTCCTTCTACTCTATTATAACCCATTTTCCCTGCTACTACATCTATTTTATTGTCGTTGTATATTTTTTTTATATAGCCTTTAAATTTATCTCCTACACCAATTGACCTATACACTTCATTAAGGTGTAGCACACCAGTATGCTCGTTATTTATTATCATCAAATATCCAATATCAGTTCTGCGTAGTACTATTAAATCTACTTCTTCAGCTTCTGCCAAGGTTAAATGCTCGTTATTCAAAAATTCTTCTACTCTTTCAGTAGCGGCTGTTCTGCCCGTTTGGTCATCTCTATATATTTTTACAAGATACTCACCCTTAGGTAGCATGCCTTGTATTTGCTTGCTTTTGGGTACAAATAAATCTTTCATTATACCCCATTCCATAAAAGCACCTTGTTCCGTTACAGATACTGCTTTCATTTTTAAAATATCACCCACAACGCCGTAAGGCTTATCGGTAGTAGCTATTAGCCTATCTTCTCCATCATGGTATACGAATACATTTATTTCATCTCCTTCGTTTAACCCTGCTGGCACATACCGCTTTGG
>JAYUJS010000305.1:0-3010 GCA_043765095.1 Ferruginibacter sp. | reverse complement strand
GTAAATATACTTGTATGTTAAACTTTGCTTTTAGTGGTAATAAAGTTTTTACAATTTCTAGTGGTATTCCATCAGGGTAAATTTGCAACATTTTACCTAAATCTCTATGCCCATAATGCATTAATAAAAGCGGCGCCAAAAAACTTTCACAAAATTGACGATAGGCAACCCATGGCTTATCTAGTTCATATTTTTCAAAAGAAAGCGTATCTATAAAAACAGGGCGACCATTATAAAACTGAATATTAAAAGGCGTTGCATCCTTTAATATCATTTCTTTTTGAAGCGACTGTATGGCAATTTTTAGAGTTACTATTGCTGCGTCTCTCCACATATCAAAACTCCATTCATAAGGATAACTAATAAACGGTATTTGAGTTGGCAATATAATTTTACAATTTTCAACAATATTTAAGCTATGTGCATTTATTTCCTCGTGTGCTATTAGCCTGCCAGCACTAGTAAGTTCATTGTAAAGTTTTGATGAAATAAGTAAATCGTAATGGGGAAAATATGATGGCTTTATAAGTCTGTAAATAATATTGTTTTGTTTAAAAACAAAACCATCATTATCTCTATAAGAAGATGCAATTGCATTAATATTTTGCATACCGTTTTACAATTCGTTATCAAGTTCTTCTTTGGTATTATTTTCTTCTTTTACTTTTCTACCTGTAAAAAAGAGTTTTACTTTTAACCAAGCATTTTTAAAAAAAAATAAAGAACCTAGTATGCCTGCTATTATCATTTGAATAATATAACTACCACTGTTAGGGTCTATATATAAAAAAGAAATTATCATATATTTCAAATGTACAAGAAACCATTTAACTATTGAGAAGTATCTTGCTTAAATGTAAAATATTTTTGTGTAAAATAACTAATGGCAACTATTATTGCAACAATAATTACTTGAGAAACATAAGTATTTATTGTAAGCATTTCTACAAATACTGTTTGCAAAAATGCTGCTATACAAAGATTAGCAAAAAATGATAGAAAATATCTAAATAATTGTATACGTCCTTTTATGTTAGAATCTGTGAAAACTACTAACTTATTTAAAAAAAATCCTACAATAAATGTAATGCTTGAAGAAAATATTAGTGCTGCTTTGTGAGCTTTAAAAACCAAAAATCCTATAGTAACAATATCATTTATAAAAAAGTAATGATACAAAATAAAAAAAATTACTAAACCCAACATTGTATTACCACCACCGCAAGCCGCATACCTAAAAGTTTGTAGCGGCATTATCTTTTTAAAAGGTGGATAAAAAACATCAATTATGTTGGTGAGTATTTTCAAAAATAAATTTAACTTTTATCGTATTTAAAATTTGAATATTGAACATTGGTTATTGAATGTTTTATTTAATAACTTAAATGTTCAATGCTCAACAAACAATGTTCAATTTTCAAGTATTACACTCCGTATAATTCTGCTCTTACTTCTTTTACTCTTTCATCTGCTAGGTATTCATCGTAATTCATCAATTTATCTATCATCCCATTTGGAGTAATTTCTATAATACGATTAGCTACGGTTTGCATAAACTGATGATCATGCGTACTTAAAAATACAACCCCGGGAAAGTTTACCATACTATCATTAAAAGCGATTATACTTTCAAGGTCTAAATGGTTGGTTGGCTCGTCTAAAGTTAATGCATTAGGGTTTTGCAACATCATTTTACTAAGCATACAACGTACCTTTTCTCCACCACTTAATACATTTGTTTTCTTTAAAATTTCATCACCTGTGAACAACATTTTACCTAAGAACCCACGTAAAAAGTCCTCATCTACATCTTTTGTATGCGGTGGCACATATTGGCGTAGCCAGTTCATTAAATTTTCTTGGCTACCTTCAAAAAACTCTTTGTTATCATTAGGCAAATAAGCACTGGTAATAGTTGTACCCCAAGTATATTCTCCGCTATCTGGTGCTACTTTACCATTTATTACTTCAAAAAATGTAGTTAAAGCTAATGGGTCTTTACTTAAAAATGCCACTTTATCTGTTTTTGCAATATCAAAATTTAATTTGCTAAACAAATATTTACCGTCCGCTTTTTTTGATAAATTTTCTACTTTAATTATATCATTACCAACCTCACGTTCTGGTTTAAAAATTATACCAGGGTATTTTCTACTACTGGGTGTAATATCTTCAAATACCAATTTATCCAATGCTTTTTTACGACTCGTTGCTTGCTTGCTCTTACTTGCATTTGCAGAAAAACGGGCAATAAATTCCAACAAATCTTTTTTCTTTTCTTCTGCTTTTTTATTTTTATCATTTGCTTGCCTAGAAGCTAATTGAGAACTTTCGTACCAAAAAGTATAATTACCAGTATAAATTTTTATTTTTCCTTTATCCACATCCGCAACATGCGTGCATACTGCATCTAAAAAGTGACGGTCATGGCTTACAACCAAAACAATATTTTGGTAATCAGCCAAAAAGTTTTCTAACCATGCAATTGTTTCTACATCCAAGTTATTGGTAGGCTCATCAAGCAATAAAATATCTGGGTTGCCAAATAAAGCTTGTGCAAGTAACACTCGTACTTTTAAATTGGCACTTAAATCTTTCATTAAAATTTGGTGCACATCATCCTTTACACCCAATTCACTCAGCAAAGTAGCTGCATCACTTTCAGCTGTGTATCCACCCATTTCTCCAAATTGCTCTTCTAACTCACCTGCTTTTAACCCATCGGCTTCACTAAAATCCTCTTTTGCATACAAGGCATCTCTATCATGTTGCACTTTCCACATTTTAGCATGCCCCATTAGTACGGTGTTTATTACCGACACTTCATCAAATGCAAACTGATTTTGGGCTAGTACCGCCATACGCTCCCCTGGCGAAATACTTACCGTTCCTTTATTAGGCTCTATTTCTCCGCTTATAATTTTTATAAAGGTAGATTTACCAGCACCATTGGCACCAATTACACCATAGCAATTTCCTTTTGTAAAACTGGTATTTACTTCATCGAACA
>JAYUJS010000304.1:0-3011 GCA_043765095.1 Ferruginibacter sp. | reverse complement strand
TATTTTGTGGAATTCTAATGGTATACATCTTAAAAACTTTTGCATTTGTAAGTACAGTTGCATTTAAGTTTTTTAAATCAGCCGCTATTTTATCTTCTGGTAAATATTGATACATGATAAAAGATACATCTACATAGCCTGCTTGCTTTATTGCGTATGAGGGTATTTTTTTAACTAAAATTTCTTTTGTAGTTTTTTGAAATGCACTTAAAAGAAAAATGCTTCTTACATTAAAGTTTTTTAAATTTGAAATATCAAAAGAAACTGGTATAGTAGCTGTGTATGCTAAGTTAGGCAAGTAATCTATCAAATTTATATCGGCTTTTTTAAGTGAAGATTTAATATTTTCAGTAGGTAATTCTTTAAATTGTATTACTACATAATGTACATCATTAAAAACACTATTTTTAAATATTGCAGAATTTTTATTTACTGATAAAACATTTTCACTAGGTATAAATTTACCTGCATTTAGCATAATCGTATAATCCTTTTTTTGCTGTGCTAGCAATAAAAATGGAAAAATATTTAAAGCTAGAATGATTACAATTTTTGTAAAAAAATTATTCATGATGTTTGTTTTATATTTATTTATTTTGCCTTGTTGTAAATTTACGAATAAGAATGAATATAATTGAAAATTTTAAAAATAAGCGTTTGGCTCTTTTTTTTGATTTCTAAATATCTATTTTGCTATTATATTTATTAATTTTTTTACTCCCTCAGTTGCATTTCCTTTAATGGGTATTATATTTTTATAATGTTCCACCTCTGGTATTATTTTATCAATAATATACTTTGGTACTTCATTAGGTACAAAATTTATTAAGCCAGCAGCAGGGTATACTTGTAGTGATGTGCCCACTAATACAAATATATCTGCCGTTTGCATTACAACAGCAGCTTTTTCAATCATTGGTACAGATTCTTCAAACCATACTATGTGGGGGCGCAATTGAGTACCATCATCAGCTAAGTCACCAATGTTTATATCCCCTTGTATATTAAAAATATTTTCTGTGTTTGCAACACTGCGCATTTGAAAAATTTGTCCATGTAGATGAATAACTTTGGTAGAACCGCCTCGTTCGTGTAAGTCATCAATATTTTGAGTAATAATAGTTACTTTATAATCTTTTTCTAATGCAGCAAGCCCTTTGTGCGCTTCATTAGGCTTTGCAGCCATTACATCTTTTCTTCTTTGGTTATAAAAATCTAGTACTACAGCTGGGTCTTTTGCAAAACCCTTTGGTGTAGCTACATCTTCTATATTATAGCCCATCCACAATCCATCACTATCTCTAAAAGTTTTAAGCCCACTTTCTGCACTTATGCCAGCACCAGTAAGTATTACAATATGTTTTTTTTTCATAAACAAATTTACAAAAATTAAATTGTTTTTAAAAAATAGTGCACTTATATATCTTCCATTAAAAATAACATGAGAATATTTTTAATTTTTTAATTTTTCTAATAAAATAAAATAAAGTTTCAATTCCTAAAATTGAATTTCCAAATTCTAAGAATGATTAAATGTTAAAATATTAGTTTTCTATATCAACTAGCCAAACCTATCCCTTATTAATAAATATGTAAACAATACGCCCACATTTCCTCCTTAAAACATAAACCCATAAATTTGCCACACAATTAAAAATTATGAACGAAGAAAAGAGTTTAAATTTTTTAGAAGAAATAATAGAAAACGATTTAAAACATGGGAAATATGAAACTATCGTAACTCGGTTTCCCCCGGAGCCTAATGGGTATTTGCACATGGGGCATGCCACGAGTATTTGTTTAAATTTTGGGCTTACAAAAAAATATGCGGGCTATACCAATCTGCGGTTTGATGATACCAACCCCGTAACGGAAGATACCGAATATGTGGATAGCATAAAGGAAGATATACAATGGCTAGGCTTTGAGTGGAAGAATGAATTATATGCTTCTGATTATTTTGATACAATGTATGAATATGCTGTAACGCTTATCAATAAAGGATTGGCGTATGTGGATGATAGTACAAGTGAGGAGATAGCGGCACAAAAAGGTACGCATACGGAGCCTGGTGTAGGCAATGTGTTTCGCAATAGAACGGTGGCAGAAAATTTGGATTTGTTTGCCCGTATGAAGGCGGGTGAGTTTGTAGATGGAGCAAAAATATTGCGTGCAAAAATAGATATGAGCCATACAAATATGCTTATGCGTGACCCACTTATATATCGCATAAAGCATGCACACCACCACCGCACGGGAAATAAATGGTGCATTTATCCTATGTATGATTTTGCGCATGGGCAAAGCGATTCTATAGAAAATATTACGCATTCTATTTGTACGTTGGAGTTTATTCCACATAGAGAATTATACGATTGGTTTATCAAAAAATTGGAAATTTTTCCATCGCATCAATATGAATTTGCACGTCGCAATTTATCGTATACCGTTATGAGCAAGCGCAAGCTTAAGCAATTGGTAGAAGAAAAACATGTGGCAGGTTGGGACGACCCACGTATGCCTACAATAAGCGGTATGCGCCGCCGTGGGTTTACACCGCAAAGCATTCGTACATTTTGCGATAAAGTAGGCATAGCCAAACGAGAGAATATTATAGATTTTAGTTTGTTAGAATTTTGCTTGAGGGAAGACCTCAACCTCACAGCTTTGCGTGCTATGGCCGTGCTTAATCCGTTGAAATTAATTATTACAAACTACGAAGATGGAAAAACAGAAGAACTCGTAAGTGAGAACGGTCCTGATGAGGCATACGGAACTCGTACGATTCCGTTTGGTAAAGAGTTGTGGATAGAGCGGGAAGATTTTATGGAAGAGGTGGCAAAGAAATGGTTTAGGTTTGCGCCTGGTGCAAGCGTGCGGCTAAAGAGTGCGTACATACTGCGTTGCGATACATTTGATAAAGATGTGGATGGTAAAGTAACTGCGATACATTGTACGTATTTTTCCGATAGCAAGAGCGGCAGCGATATAAGCGGCATAGCCGTAAAAGG
>JAYUJS010000303.1:0-3011 GCA_043765095.1 Ferruginibacter sp. | reverse complement strand
TACTTAACAAATTTGAAAGCGTTGTTTTACCTGCTCCTATATTCCCTTCTATTGTTATAAAATTGTAATTCATGTATACTGCAAAATAATAGCAAATGGTACAAATATTATTAAATCTTTTGCACATTTAGGCTGTCTTTACAGCTTATAAACAACTCTTTTATAGTTCTGTTAAGTAAGGGATGTAAAAATGTAGGAGTAAGTTCACATAATGGAATAAGCACAAAGCGACGATTTTGAATTTCAGGATGAGGTACAATTAAACTTTTTGTAGTAATAACTTCATAGTTGAAAAATAAAATATCTATATCAATTATTCGAGGTGCATTTTTAAAAGTTCGTACCCTGCCCATCTTTTTTTCTATTGCTAATATAGTTTTTAGCAATGCTGTAGCAGTAAAATTTGTATCAACAATTATTATTTGGTTTAAAAAATCTGGCTGGTTTTTATTACCCCAAGCAGCAGTAGCGTAAAAAGATGAGGTGGTGGTAACAGGCCCAATTGTAGAAGCAATTATTGAGGTAGCTTCTAGCAAAAGCTCCTTACTATTACCCATATTGCTTCCAAGTAAAAGATAAGCTTTATTCATATTCAAATTGTAAAAAGCCTTTTATCGGTTCTAAATTGTTTTGTTGCAGCAATTTTTATTTTTTTAAAATCTGCATGCATTGGGTTTATTAAAAAATTATGCTCCTCATTTATTACTGCAGAAGGTACTTTGAGCAACAAGCTATTTTGAGATTTTATAAATTCATCCCCTATAAATTTTGTGTAATTGTAATCATCTATCCAATCTTGTTTTAGTTTAGATATTTTTATTTCTTTCACTTCTGTGGCAATAGGCAAAGAAATACTTAGTAAAGATAATTCAATTGCAAAATCTTTAAACTGGCTATGTACAAGCATTTCAAGTACTGCTAACGAAATATTTTCAGTTACATATAACATGCCCAACCCTTTAGAGTTCCATCGACCACCAAATAATTTTGCTCCAGTACCTGAGAGGTCATTGCTGTATAGTATGTTACAAATTCTATATACTATCATGCGAAAACACCATGTTGTATTCTACCCAATTCTGATAATATATTTTGTATACCATCGAAGGTAGATAACGATTGTACAGACAAATTACCTTCTAAAGAATATGGATTTCTAATTATCCAACTATAAAAAATTTCGGGCTTGCCAAAAGTAATAGTAGCCTCCTTTAATACTTTTTGAATAAGCGAAATACGCTCTCCATTTATAGGTGCAAAAGTACTATTGCTCTTTGCATAACGCTGCAAAGTACGCTCACTTACATGCAATATACCTGCCCATTCTGCACAACTAAAAGGTATTTTATCGGCTATTTTTTTAAAATCCTTGTAAGAAAATTCGTTAGGCGATGTACTCTTTTTTGTAATTTCATAATATGCAGAAGGCTCGTTTATCATATTTGGAATTTCTTCTTCTTTATACTTAGTAGCTATTATTTTTTTTACCTTTTTCATAATTTCGCCATTTGGCTACAAATATACGACACTTGTCACAATATTGCAAATATTTTTTAAATTTTTTCTTTTAGCTTTACAGCAAATTAATTGTTTATGAAGTATAGTCAAGTGAAAGCAATGTTTGCTATTACGAAAGCAAGTTTGCGTTCCATAACAAGAAGCCCATCGGCGGTGGTATTTAGTTTTGTATTTCCATTTATTTTTATAATAGTATTTGGGTTTATTGGTGGTGGTAGCGGTATGCAATCGTATAAAATTGTATTAGTAGATGGAGCAGATACAACTAATGAACTATATACTGTATTAAAAAATACAGAAGGAGTAAAATTTATTAAATATGATACTCCTCAAAAATTAAAAGAAGCTGTTGATAAAGGCAGAATTGGTGGAATTTTAAATATTACCAAAACGCCCAATTCATCTTCACCTTATAGAATAGATATTAAAAGTGCATCATCAAGCAATGATATGTGGCCACAATTAAAAACATTATTGGAAAGTGTAATAAATAAAGTAAGTGATGCTAATTATAAAGACAGACCCAAATTTGCATTATTTGATTTTGATTTTAAAAGAGATATCTCACAAATAAGAGAATACAAAACCATTGATTTTATACTACCTGGGCAATTAGGATTTTCCTTACTAAGTGCTGGCGTATTTGGAGTTGCATTTAGTTTTTTCAATTTAAGAAATCAACTAATATTAAAACGATTTTTTGCAACACCAATTAGTAGAACACACATTATAATAGGAGAGTGTTTGAGCAGGGTTATTTTTCAATTAATAACAGCCGTTGTTATTATTTTGGTTGGTAAATATCTTTTTGGTTTTACATTGGTAAATGGCATCCAAACATTTTTTGAGATGATATTTCTTAGTTTTATTGGCTTAATAGTGTTTATGGGTTTTGGTTTTATTGTAAGTGGCTTGGCAAAAAGCGATAGTACAATACCACCATTTGCTAATTTAATTACGCTGCCACAGTTTTTATTAGGAGGCACTTTTTTTTCAGTAGCTGCTTTCCCTACATGGCTGCAACCTATTTCAAAAGCTTTGCCACTTACACATCTAAACACTGCTATGCGTGCTGTGGCTTTTGAAGGGCAAAGCTTATGGGAAGTAAAAAACGAAATTGGAATTTTATTGTTGTGGGCTATAATTGTTTATGTTATTGCAATAAAAGTTTTTAAGTGGGAGTAAAAAATGAATAATATGAAAATGATAAAAGCTGTGTTGTTTGTATTTGTAGGTCTAACAATTATGATAACACTTATTTCTTTACTGATACCTAGTAGAATTGTAACAGCTAGTGCAGTAAGTGTGCAAGCGGATTCTACAAAATTATTTAGTGAAATAAGTGAACTGAAAAATTGGAGGCATTGGCATCCTGTTTTTAAAAATGACTCTTCGATTTTGAATTTTAGCAGTAGCAAAAATGAGTTAAATGATATAGCAACTTGGGAGCAAAATGGTAAAGCATACCAAATGGTTGTAACAGAAAAAAAATA
>JAYUJS010000302.1:0-1056 GCA_043765095.1 Ferruginibacter sp. | reverse complement strand
GCACCAACAAATTCTGGAAATGCTGCATTTAAAGCGCCTCTATCATAAGGATGATTTACTAATACAGGTGGATTAGAAAACGCACCTCCCCAATTGCTATAAAATGCTACACCATTGCTTAAATCAAATCCACCACCGTATTTAGAATTATATTCGGGCAAATTTGCTATAGTAGTTTGAAAAAATGATTGAGAAACAGAAATTTCTGTTTTTGAAGCCGCTTTTACACCGCCTCCATTTTTTGTTGTTATTAATATTACTCCATTACGTCCAGCATCACCATACAACGTTGCTGCACTTAAACCTTTCAAAATACTTACGTTTTCTATATTATTGGGGTCTAAATCTAAAAATCTACTAGAAGTTTGATTTCCAAATGTAAAACCTGCATTTGCATTTGTTCCACCACCAAAAGGAACACCATCAACCACAAAAAGTGGTGTAGCATCGCCAGTAATTGTACCTACAGCTCTTATTACTACATTGGTTCCACTACCAGATAATCCACTACTGTTGGTAATAGTTACACCTGCTGCTTTACCAGTTAAAACTCTTCCAATATCTCCCTCAGGTCTAGATTCTAAATCTCTTTTGCTTACTGTAGATACGGCATATCCTAAAGCTTTTTTCTCTCTTCTTACTCCAAAAGCTGTCACAACAACTTCAGATAAATTTTTATCCTCAGCTAACAATTTCACCAGCATATCCCCGCCCACATACTTCAAAGTTTGCGAATTATACCCCACATCCGATACTTCCAACGATTTTCCTTCTTTTAATGAAATTTCAAAACTTCCATCGGCTTTTGTAGTTGTTCCGCCTTTTTCGCCTCTAACTTTTATGGAGGCTCCTTCAAGTGGCTTACCACTTACATCTGTTACTTTGCCCTTTACTTGGGTTTGTGCATGCACCAGCAGCGGTAGTAAGCCAGTAATAACTACTGCTACTAACAGCGCTGTTAATTTTTTAAATCGTTTTGTCATAATTATAATTTGTTGAGTTAAGAATTATGAAATTAATGAAATAATAACATAACATTAACTTTAAAGTCAAAAA